>CARBKU010000411.1 GCA_948946035.1 uncultured Clostridia bacterium | reverse complement strand
TACCCTAACGTAATCTTCTTCAATTATTATACCTTGTAATTTATCCATATACATCTTGTCTATGTTATTATTTATATCTAATATAGCATTATTAATTTGTTCTATTTTTTTCTTATATCCTTCTTTTATATCAAAAGTTTTATTTTTATAATTCTCATATATTGAATAGCAATTTTCTTTGTCTACATATATATTTAATATTTTTTTAACAATATAAATAATATGTTTTTTTTTTTTTTTATAATTAATATTTAAAGGATAACATCCTCTTGATTTGTGAGCACTACAAGTTATATATGGATGTGATTTTGCATTTCTCTTTGAGTTATTTTTTAGCACAATTTGCAACTTTCTTTTGCAATGATAACAATAAAGTAATCCTCTTAATAAGTAATTATATTTCAGTTTTGTATTTGTTCCTTTTTTTTCAAGAATACATTGTACTTTCTCAAATAAATCTGTATCAACAATAGCTTCATGTGTATTGTTGACTCGTATTTGATTTTCCTTTTCTACTGTTCTTATTTTATGTACTTTATATGATACAACTGTTTTCTTGTTTTGAATGGTATTTCCAATATACACTTCGTTTTTTAACATATTACATACAGTAACTTTATTCCAATTATAGCTTGTTTTGTTCTCATCTTGAACTATACTAGTTTTTCTATATCCAGTTGGAGATAAATATTTATTATTATTTAAATAGTTTACTATCTCTACACTACCATATCCATTAGCATACATATCAAATATTTTTTCAACAATATTTTTTACTTTTTCATCTATAATTAATTTATTTTTAATATTAGGATGTTTTTTATATCCGATATGCTGGAATACTACATATATACTCTCCATTCTTTTGTTTTTCCTTATAGACACTTCTTATTTTCTTTGAAATATCCCTAGCATAATAATCGTTCATAATTGCTTTAAAAGGTGTTATATCGTTGTTTGTGCTATCAATATAGGTGTCAATGCCATCTGTTATTGCAACATACCTTATATTGTTTTGTGGAAAGTAATTTTCTATGTAATGTCCTGTTTTAATATAGTCTCTTCCAAGTCTTGATAAGTCTTTAGTTATTATCATATTTATAGTTTTATTTGCAATATCTTGTAACATTGTATTAAATCCAGGTCTATCAAATGTAGTTCCAGATATACCATCATCAACGTATTCTTTAATTAATGTTAGATTGTTTTCTTTTACATATCTTTGCAAAATGTTTCTTTGATTACTTATACTTTCGCTTTCTTGTTTGTCTCCATCTTCTCTAGATAGTCTTATATAAATTCCGTACTTTGAAGTTTTGGTTTTTCAAGTTTAGCATTTTTCTCCTTTCTTAGTTCAAAAACAGCTGTTAATTGGCTATGTAGACAAATCTTTTATTTTTAAATTTTCTACATAATCTTTAAAAATTAATCCCACTGTTTCTTTTAAACTTTGTTTTTCTTCTGTAAAAATACAATATGTATTAAATTCTAATTTATCTGTATTTTT
>CARBKU010000410.1 GCA_948946035.1 uncultured Clostridia bacterium | reverse complement strand
TTACTTCTTGTTTTAATAATTCTATTTCAGTTGTGTCCCCTATTCTAAAATTAGGTGATATATTATCTAATTCATAAAAGTAATTTCTTACTACATCTAAACAAAATGAGTCTATTGTACATATGCTAGCTTTGTTTAACAATGTTATTTGTCTTTGTAAGTTTTGGTTTTCTGGGTCTTCTTCTAGTTTTTTATATATTGCATCTAATACCCTCTCTCTCATTTCTGAAGCTGCTGCATTTGTAAAGGTTACTACAAGTAATTTATCAATGTCTATATTTTCGTCAATAATTTTGTGTATAATTCTTTCAACAAGCACAGCAGTTTTACCACTACCAGCAGCAGCAGCAACTAATATATTAGAGTCTTTTTCTTTTATTGCTTGTTCTTGTTCTTTTGTCCATTGCATAATTTGTTATATCCCTTTCTTTATTACAATTTTAAGTTTGTTTGTAGTTCCTCTAATAATTCTGTTAAATCATCCTCTTTTAGAATTTTAATTCTTTTATTGTTGATATGTCAATTCCATAGATTTGTTTATATATGTCATCACAATTTAGAGTGGTTATTTTTGTTGCATCTATTCCTAAAAATTTCTGCATATCTACTACTTCTTTTTCTGTATTTCCTTCTATCTCCATATATGTTGGTATCATAGGCCATGAGTCAATATCTATTTCTACACCATTTAACACATATTGTAATCTAACATTTTCTTAATAACTTCTACTTTTAAATCCAATATTCTCTAAAAATTCATTGGCTTTTTCAAAATCTACAATTTCAAATTCTACTTCTTTTGTTCCATCAATAGTATTGCTTACAATAACACATATATTTTATCTCCATTTATCCTCATTAATGTATTTTGTTAATGCCATTATAAATGCCATTTCTGTTAAGTCTATTCTTGATACTTTATTATGTGTTAATAATTGAATTCCTCCACCTTTATTGTGCCTATCATCATCTTTTACAAATATTTTATTCATTACTTGACTTAAATCAGTATTTATAATTTCATCAACTAATCTTTCTGGCACTGGAAATGATGGACTTGTCCCATAGCTTTCAAAATCATCATTATCTTCTATTACTGCAATATTTGTAATCATCCATCTTTCTAATAAATTACTTATTCCACTTTCTATTGATAAATATAAATCTGCTTTTATGTTATTTTCTTGTGCATACTTTTTTAAGTTTTTTACTCTGTTTTTCGCACCATTGTATATTTCACTATTAACTGGCTGTTCACTCACATTTGATTCTGCTGGTATTCCTTGTATTTCTATTTCATTAAAATATTTTTCTAATGCTCTTTTTGCACCTTCTATTTTTCCTTGATTTTTTGTTGCTATTAATACTTTCATATTTAATTTTCTCCTTTTTTTACTTTGTAAATTAGTTTCATCAATAAATTTTGCAAAAATTATTAAAATATATATAAACATTTTCAATTTTCATATGGTTTAAAATTAAAATCAAATCCTGTATATTTATAATGTCTAATATTAAAATATT
>CARBKU010000409.1 GCA_948946035.1 uncultured Clostridia bacterium | reverse complement strand
TACTATTTATTTTTTCATCATAATACTTTAATTGTGATTGATAACTATTTAATTGCTCTTCGTTGTCTGTACTTACTCTACAATAGGCACAAACTCTTAATCTTTCTTTGATTGTTGTTCCTGTTACCCTGTTAATTCTTCCGTTTGTTTTCTCTATGACTTGAATTTCCATCTAAACCTCCATTCCGCCTAGAGATAAGACTTAATAATTTTATATCATTTTTTAAGTAAAAAGTAAATTGAAATTATAAAATTGAGTACACTTGGTGAACTAAATTCAAAATATTTTATAAAAATCGAGTACACTCGGTGAACTTTTTCAAATTTTTAGTTCATTATTTTTAATTTTAATGAAGAATAGCGGGGTTGAGCCAGTTCACTCGGTGAATTTCTGCATCATATTTGCTTAAAATTTTTGTTTCTTTATTAGCTCTTGAAGGCTTGTCCTCAATGTATCTAGGCATTGTGTTAAACATGCTTTCCTGCCCTCATTTCTAATGAGGTATTTTAGGTTTTAATAGTACTTATGTCTACTTAATTAAATATACTTATCCTTAAATCTTCTTATTTGAAAAATAATGTGCTTTAAAAATTAAGTCAAGGTTGTGCGATAGCACATTCATTTAACCTTGACTTTATTTTATAAAGCACATTAGAATTATTACATATGATTTAAGTATTTTTATAATTTGCTTATACTACTCTTATATGTAAATATTTTCCATCATCATTTATTCCTTTATTTATATTAATATTTTTATATGTAAATTCATTTTTGTTATTTTCTTTCATTTTTTTTATACATTCAAAAAAATTATTATTATTAAATTGTTCTACAAAATCATTTTCGTGTTTATCTGGTACAAAAATAATAGTATACTCTTTTAATTTCTCTTTTCCTTCAAAATATCCTGTCAATTCAAATAATTCATAAAGTATATTTATTGTCATTTCAGTATTATTTAATGTTTTCATAAGTGGACCTGTATATCTCATTAACTTTATATTATACATATCATCTAAAAACTGCCTTTTTTCAATATTATATTTATTTAAAATATAATCAAAATCCATAGTTAACTTTTCAACTTTATTTTCTCCTACTATATCGCAAATTCTTTCAATAGCTACTATTTCTTTATTTCGGGTTGTTTTTTCACCATAAGTAATTTGTTTAAAGAAATTAAAACAATCCTTTATTCTTTCGTATTTTTCTATGTTCATCAAACTTTCATCAACTGCAATTACATCTGCATATGCTAATAACCATAAAATTTGAGGAATCTCGCTTTTTATATAATCAATTTTAGGTAATTTTGATAGTAATTTTTCATATTCATTTTGTACATATAAATCACTACTTTCAGATGATAAAGATGTTATTAAAGTATGATATTTTATAATTTCTTGTAAAATTTTTGCAAAATCTTTTAAATTCAATGACATTTTTGACTTGTCAATTCCTATTTCACTCAAAACTTTTGTTACAAATTTAGCACCTAATTTATCATGAAATTTTATATCT
>CARBKU010000408.1 GCA_948946035.1 uncultured Clostridia bacterium | reverse complement strand
AACATTATATCAGAAAAGATTCCTTTTTTGTATTCCGAAACCATTTTACACTATTTGCTAAAATTGGATATGTACAAAAATTATAAAATATGTTAATATGAATAAAGAAAGTAATAATTTATATGGAGAATGAAATGAAAAGTTATAAAGAATTATTTGAAAAAGAATTTAATACATCTCAACAAATAGATGAAACATTTGCAAAAATTTGTAATGAACAAAGTTTTAGAAAAGGTATTGAGTATTTAAAATCAATTAATTGTGAATGGCTAGATTATGATGGATATACTATTTTATATACTATAAATGAGTTAACTAAAGTATCAACAACTGATGAAGAAAAAAGAAAATTAATTGAGCGAATATCTAGTCAAGAAGATGTTGTTGAAACAAAAATAGAAGAAAATGATAAGTTTAAAATTTCACAAATAGTTATTTCAAAAAAAGACTATGAAATTAGAGCTATGCAACTTTCAAAATTATTACCCAAAGCAGTGGAAATATTACCTGATTTAGAAGATGACAGAAGGGCAGGAACTTGTTTTGAAAAAGCATATCATATATCTTTACATTTAGGCATTCCAAACGATATAGTGACAGGTTATTGTTATGGTTATACTGATAAATCAAAATTTCTTCATAGTTTTGTTGAAACAATACTTAAAGATGAAAGAGTTGTAATTGATGGAACTTTAAATGCAATTTTCAATAAAGAAGGCTATTATAAATTAAGACATATAGAACCAATTACAAGAATCTCAAATAAAACATTAGAAAGTGATATTGAGAAATATTTGAAAAGTTTTAAAACAATATCACCAGAAGTATATTATATTTTTAGAGATGAAATGATAAGAGATTTTGAAAAAAACTCAGATATTTTTGAAAGATAATCTACAATTTTAAATATATTTACTTAATATGTGTAGTATAAATTTTATAAATTGAAAATAAAATAGCATTTTAGCAACTTGACAAAATCAAGTTCTAAATGTTATAGTATATATTGATTAGTAGTTTAGTAACCTACGGGACTAGACTCGGAGTAGATCGTACCTCGGGTAACCTACGGGTCCGAGGTCATTTTAATATAAATTGGAGATTAAAAAAATGAGTGAAAAAGTATATACAATTGAAGAAATAAAAGAAATGATATACGATATATTAAGAAAATATGGAATTGAAAAAGCATATATATTTGGTTCATATGCAAGAGGTGAAGCAAATCAGCAATCTGATGTTGACATTATGATAAGAAAAGGAAAATTAAAAACACTTTTGCAATTATCTGCACTTGCTTATGAAATAGAACAAATTTTAAAAAAGCAAATTGATATTGTTATAGAAGAAACATATACAGATGATATAAATTATGATAGCGAAACAATAAAACTTGCTAAAAATATATTTTATAACGAAGTAAAGAAAGAGAGATTGGATATATATGAGTAATTTAAATAGAAATTTAACAGTATTATTACATATGAAAGAATACTGCGAACAAATAGAAAAAACATTTGATATGTTTGGGAAAAATATA
>CARBKU010000407.1 GCA_948946035.1 uncultured Clostridia bacterium | reverse complement strand
ACAGAAAATGGAGAACTATTTATTAATGAAATAAGTATATTAAAGCAATATCAAAATAAAGGAATCGGAAGAAAAATATTAGAAGAACAATTAAAAGAAAATCAGAAAAAAGGAATTAGGACAATTCTACAAGTATTTAAAGATAATCCAGCTAAAAAGTTATATGAGAAATTAGGTTTCAAAGTATATGGAGAAACAGAAACACATTATCAAATGGAAAATACGAAATAATGGAGGTTTATGCATGCTAGATGGAAATAAAATAAATGATGTAAGAGAGATGTCTAAATATGGAAAAGCAAAAGGATTTCTAGTTGCTAAAAGATATAACTTGCCTACATATTCTAATTTTTTTATAATAGAAAGTGAAGATGAGGTACAAGAATTATTATATACATATAAAGATCAAAATGATTTTTGCATGAGGTCAGATACAAAAATTGGATATACACCTATTGGAGTTGGTGGACAAAATGGTAATAGAGAAACTATATTTGAATATATAAGAGAAATTAGGCAAAAAGCAAATGAATTAGGAACAAAGGGTGTTGCTATAATATATTGGAATAATGGAAATTTTTGTCCAACATACGAAACAGATGGATGTTTTTATTTAGATTATAGAACAAAAAGAGAATTGATTATAGATTATATTGGAAAAGGATGGGATGGTTCGTATTTAAGCCATGGAAGTGCTTGTCATGAAACTTATTCTATTCCATGGGAAGATATATTATTTTTAAATGATAACAATAAAATGCAATATAGAAAAAAAGTTGTATGTCAAAAAGAATATCAAAAATTAAGAACATCACGAATTAATGAATTAAGTAGGAGAGGACTTTCAAGAGAAACATTAGAAAAATCAATTCCTGAACAATACAAAGGAATTAAAAATGACTATTTTAGACAAGTTGTTAATCAAGTAATAATTCCAATGTATGATAGTAAAGATTTACAAAGACATTATAAGGAATATATTCCAATTGCTCAAATTGAAAACGGAAAAGTGCTAGTGCCAGAGGTAATTTTACCAGAAAGATTGAAATATAGAGAAATGAGTGAAATGAATGAAGAAAGATAATATAGAATTTTTTGATATTGTAAATGAAAAGGATGAAGTTATAGGTAAAATATCTGAGAATAGACAAAATACTGTAAAGCCATCGCAGTTAAGATTTATTAATATTATAATAACTAATGATGATAAAAAAATAATAGTTCCTAAAAGAAGTTCTAATAGAAAAATTTTTCCTAGTTGTTATGACTTTTCGGTAGGAGGACATGTAAATTCAGGAGAGGATTATGAAGATGCAACTTATAGAGAACTTAAAGAAGAGTTAGGAATAACAAATGTTAAATTGCAAGAAGTTGCATATTTTTCTCCATATTATAGTAATAGTAATACATTTCAAAAAGTATATCTATTAAAATATAATAATGAAATTACCAATTATGATCAAGATGGTATTGAAAAGTTATATTATATGACTAAAGAAGAAATTAAGATATTAATGAATGATAAACCAAATTTATTTAAAA
>CARBKU010000406.1 GCA_948946035.1 uncultured Clostridia bacterium | reverse complement strand
GATCTAATTTGTTCTTTTTTTTTTGCTACAATTTACAGCTTTACAATAATTGATATTATGCCAAAATTCTCCATTCCTAATGGCACATAATAAATAATAATCAACTTTTAATAAAACTTTTTTAAATGGCTATACAAAATACGAAAAGTAATGATATAATATGGTGCAAAGATAGAAAACGGAGGATAAGAAATGGGAAATATAGTTTTATTAGATGATTTAACAATAAATAAAATAGCAGCTGGCGAAGTTATAGAAAGACCAGCATCAGTAATAAAAGAGATGGTAGAAAATTCAATAGATGCAGGAGCAACAAACATAACAGTAGAAATAAAAAATGGAGGAATATCATTTATAAAAGTAACAGACAATGGAAAAGGAATAGCACAAGATGACTTAGAAATAGCATTTGAAAGACATGCAACAAGTAAAATAAGAAGTGCAGAAGACTTAGATACAGTAACATCTATGGGGTTTAGAGGAGAGGCATTAGCTAGTATTGCAGCAATAGCAAATATAGAATTATTATCAAAAACAGAAGAACAAGAAATAGGATATAAAGTAGTGGTAGAAGCAGGAGAAGTATTAGAAAAAGAAGAAACAGGATGTCAAAAAGGAACATCAATAACAGTAAGAAATTTATTTTTTAATACACCAGTAAGATACAAATTTTTAAAAAAAGACTATACAGAATCAGGTTATATAGAAGATGTTATTACAAGAATTGCATTAGTAAATCCTAATATAGCTATAAAATTAATAAATACAGGGAAAACAATAATACAAACAAATGGAAGTGGTGAAATAAAAAATGTTATATATAGCATTTATGGCAAAGATGTTGCAAATGGAATAAAGGAAACAACATATCAATATGAAGATATTAAAATAACAGGTGTAGTTGGAAAACCAGAAATAGCAAGATCAAATAGATCTAATCAATTATTTTTTGTAAATAAACGTTATATAAAAGACAAAACATTAACAGCAGCAACAGAGCAAGCGTACAAGGGGCTAATACCAATTGGAAAGTTTGGATTCGTTATATTAAATATAGAAATAAATCCTGCAAAAGTAGATGTAAATGTGCATCCAGCAAAATTAGAAGTAAGATTTGAAGAAGAAAATAAAATATTTCAAGCAATATATCATGTAATAAAAGATACATTATTAAAATCTGAATTAGTAGCAAATACAGAAAATCAAACAGAAAGAATAGATAGAACATCACAAAGTTTTGAAGAAAGATTAAAATTAATAAGAGAAAACAACAATAATAAACAACAAAACGGAGGTTTATTCTCTTTCAGAAAGCAAAAAGAAATAGAGCAATATACAGAGCAAGAAAGTAAAATAAAAACAAATGCTATAGAAAAAGAGAAACAAATAGCTAGTAATGATGAAAATAATATAAACACAAATATTGGACAACCATTAGATACTTCTGATATTTTATTACAGTTAAGACAAATGAAAGAAAAGATAGAAAGAGACATACAAGGAAGAGAAAATACTAATTTAATAAAAGAAGATAAGCAAGAAT
>CARBKU010000405.1 GCA_948946035.1 uncultured Clostridia bacterium | reverse complement strand
ACTGTACAGATAACTTATGCAATCGACTAAAAGGAGATTGTAAACATTAAAGGAGCTGTAAGGAACGATAGTGACTGTACAGATAACTTATGCAATCGACTAAAAGGAGATTGTAAACATTAAAGGAGTGATTATTTTGAAAAAAGTATTAAAAGTAGAACAAATACAAAAATACTATGGAAACAAAGATAATATAACAAAGGCAATAGACGGAATTAGTTTTGATGTAGAAGAAGGAGAATTTATAGGAATCATGGGAGCAAGTGGAAGTGGAAAAACAGCACTTTTAAATTGCATATCTACAATAGACACAGTAAGTTCAGGGCATATTTATTTAGAAAATCAAGACATAACAGAAATAAAAGAAGAAAATATTGCAAAATTTAGAAGGGAAAACTTAGGATTTATATTTCAAGATTTTAACTTATTAGATACTTTAACAATAGAAGAAAATATAGCCTTAATCTTAACAATTAACAAAATACCAGAAAAAGAAATAGACAAAAAAACATTAGAAATAGCAAGAAAATTAGGAATAGAAGAAATTTTAAACAAATATCCATATCAAGTATCAGGAGGACAAAAACAAAGATGTGCGGTCTGCCGAGCCATTGTAAATAATCCTAAAATAATACTTGCAGATGAACCAACAGGAAGTTTAGATAGTAAGGCAGCAAGACAATTACTAGAAATAATGGAAGATATGAATAATAAAATGAAAGCAACTATTTTAATGGTAACACATGATCCATTATCTGCAAGCTATGCAAAAAAGATTCTATTTTTAAAAGATGGTAAAATCTTTAACAAAATAGAAAAAGGAGAAAAAGAAAGAAAAGATTTTTACAATGAAATATTAGATGTATTAGCACTTCTTGGAGGTGATGCAAGAGATGTTAGGTAAATTATCTTTTAGAAATGCAAAAAGACAAGCAAAAGATTACTGTATCTATTTTATAACAGTCATTATATCTGTTGCTTTAATGTTTAGCTTTAATTCAATTGCTACATCAAATGATATAAGTGAATTATCATCCTATATGGCATTCTTTTCAAAAGCAATATCAGGAATTAGTATACTTATTGTTTTAGTTATGGCATGGCTAATAAATTATTGTATGAGATTTATGTTAGAAAAAAGAAGCAAAGAATTTGGAACATATCAAATATTAGGAATAGAAAAGAAGTCAATTAGTAATATTTTTACACTAGAAAACATTATGATAGGTGGAATAGCATTTATAATAGGAATAGCCTTAGGAACATTTATATATCAAATACTCACTTCTATTATTATGAATTTATTTAACCAACCATATCAAATAGAAATATCTTTTAACATAAAAGCAGTAGGAATGACAGGCATTTATTTTTTCGGAATATTTGCCTTAGTATTATTAAATTGTAGAAGAAAAATAAAGAAAACAAAAGTATATGACTTATTATATGCAAATAAAAAGAATGAAAACAATATGATAAAAAATGCAAAAGGAAATGTTATACTTTTTACTTTATCAATTGCACTATTGGTAGGTGCAATATTAA
>CARBKU010000404.1 GCA_948946035.1 uncultured Clostridia bacterium | reverse complement strand
ATTTAGAAGAAGAAAAAAGAGGATTTTATCCAGAAGAAAATCATAATGTACCAGGAATTTATGAAGTAGAGATACTAGCAAATCAGGAAAAAGAAATTACATTTGTATGTTCTTTAGAGGAAAATATAGAAGAAGTAAATGCTAAAAACTTAATAAATAAAGAAACAGAACGTTTGCAAGAAATATTTAATAATTCACAATTATTAGATAATAAAAAACAAAACAAAACTAAAAGCGAAATAAAAGATGAAAACCTAATAAAAGAACTTATAATAGCAACAGATAATTTTGTTGCATATAGGCCAGCATTTAGACTACATACGTTAATGGCAGGATTTCCATGGTTCCTAGACTGGGGAAGAGATAGCTTAATATCTTTTGAAGGCTTACTTCTAATTACCAAAAGATATGATATTGCAAAAGAGTTGTTATTAACAATGACAAGAGATGTTAAATATGGATTAGTACCTAATGGATATTCTGGATATGATAATAGACCACTATACAATAGTGTAGATGCGTCATTATTATTATTTGAAGCAATTTACAAATATGTTCAATATACAAACGATTATGAATTTGTAAAAGAAAAAATGTATTCAGTATTAGAAAAAATAATTCAAAATTATTGTAATGGAATAGATTTAGATGATAATAATATTTATTTAGATTCAGATGGGTTAATAGTATCAGGAACAGAAAACACACAAAATACTTGGATGGATGCTAAATGTAATGGAGAAGCAATAACACCAAGAAATGGAAAAGCAGTAGAAATAAATGCTATGTGGTATAATGCAAATAAAATAATGAAAGAATTTGCAATAAAATTTGACGATAAAGAAAAATCTAAAAAATATAATCAACTAGCACAAAATTGTAAAAAAGAATTTACAAATAAGTTTTACAATCCCAAAAAGAAATGTTTATATGATGTATTAGGAGATTCAAAAATAAGGCCAAATCAGCTGTTTGCATTAAGTTTAACTTATCCAGTAATTGATTTTAATACAAAAGAAGCAGAAAATATAATAAAGACTGTAGAAAAAAAATTGCTAAATTCATATGGACTAAAAACATTATCTAAAGATGAAGAAAAATATGTTGAAATATATGAAGGAGATGTGAAAAAAAGAGATTCAAGCTATCATCAAGGTATTACATGGCCATGGCTATTAGGATTATATTACAATGCACTTAAAAATCAACTAAAAAATACAAAAGATAAAGAGGAGAAAAAGGAATTACAAGAAAAAATAGATAAATTTGTAGAAAAGACAAAGAAAACATTTAGAAAAGAATTAGAAGAAAATGGTTGTATTGGAAGTATAGCAGAAATATATGATTCTGTAAAACCACAATTACCTAAAGGAGCTATAGCACAGGGATGGAGTATAGCAGAGATATTTAGAATTATATTAAAAAAATAGGGTGAAATAATGATAACAATAGAAAACTTAGAAAAAGAATTAAAAAGTGGTAATTTAAAAAGTTTGTACCTTTTATATGGAGAAGAATTATTTTTACTTGAAATGTCATTAAGAAAA
>CARBKU010000403.1 GCA_948946035.1 uncultured Clostridia bacterium | reverse complement strand
AGATGCATTACTATATAACAATATTTTTTGTATATTAAAAACTGAGTTTTCATTTTCATCTGATATTTCTATCATTTCATTTGCAAATTTATTTTTTGAAAATGACTTAAATAAAACATAATTATAATATAATAAAAATATTACAAACAATAAAATTATTAATAGTACAAATGCAAGTTTTACATTTTTTATTTTAAATCTTTCCATTTTTAATATTATCCTTTCTAAAGGCATAAATCATATCAACCTTAATCATTTGTATATATGTAGAATTATAATCTGTTGTATAATAATTCCATAAATGAGTAAACTTTTGTGTGCCATTCTTCATCACTAGCATATCTAGTATTTACACCTGATAATGTAGGCCCATTATAATACCAACCAGCGGCTGTTTCTCCATCATAAATTTTAGTTCCAGATGGGTTTAAATAATATTTTACTAGAGATTTTGCAACTGTTTCTATTCCTTCAGAATAACTTGAAAATTCAAAAGAAGATTCATAAGGAGTTTCGTCATATGAGCCATAACCAAATAAGTTTTTCTTTTCTAATGAAATTTGAGATGTACCCCATGCACTTTCATGAATAGCCATTGATGCTAAAAAGATACCATTTATTTTATATTTTTTCTCCATGTTGTAAAATACTGCATAATGGTCTTGGAATATATTATTTGTATCTTTAGATAATCCTGTAAATATTTTTTTGTAATCATTTAAAGTTAATCCACTAGGTTTGTTTAGTTCCATATTGATATTTATTTTTAATAATATTTTTTGAATTCTATTTTTTTCTATAATATTTGGAGTAACTGCAGGTGAAGTTAGTTCAGATGTTTTTATGTATCCTTCGATTGTATCAAAAGAAACTTTACACCATTCTTCACTAGGAAGTTCTAGTAATTTTACATCTAAACTTTGTTTAATTTCTGCTACATCATTAGAATCATCTTCTATAGATTCTTTTAAGTTTGCATCCTTTGCTAAGTATAATGTATCTCCAATATGGATTTTATGTTTTGCAAGAAATTCAGAAGTTCCTAAGTCTATAATTTTTGGAATAGGTTCTGTAATACATTCTTTATTTAATATAATTTCTTCTACTAAATTTCCATTTTCAAAAGTTCTTACAGCTGTTACATTAGATTTACCAAGTGCTCCTTCTTGAATTATTATTTCTTCTCCTTTTGGTAGTGTTGAATTATTTTGATAATTTGTTTCAAATTCTATATCTCTTTCTTCAATTATTTGTTCTTTTACTTTATCCATATCAGAGTTTTCTGATATGATGTTTTGCATATTTAATCTATGCCTATTTATTTCATATTCAGATATGTTTTCCGGTTCTTCTACTTTCGCATAACTTTCTTTGAATGATGTATTTTTAGGAAATAGTACAGCCATTGCAATAATTAGAATTGAACAACCTGTTATAATATGTGATAGTTTTAAGTCAGAATATTTATATATGTTATCAGAGTTACGATTAGTAAATGGATTTTTTCTATTTTTGTTTTGTTTTTTGCTTAGTTTTTTTGTTTGCTTGTTTGTTTTGTTTTGC
>CARBKU010000402.1:1310-1576 GCA_948946035.1 uncultured Clostridia bacterium | reverse complement strand
AATCAAAAGTGGAAAAGGAAACTTTAATTCAAAAAATTGAGGCAGATATTTTTGAAGAGAAGACGATAAAGAATAGAGATTTAACTGAAACGGAAGTTGAAAATATTTTTAGTAATTATGGAAATATAGAGGAAAGAGATGGAGAAAAGTTGCTAATTTCTACTGAAGGAAATTATGAAATATTTTTTTCAGAAATAATTTATTAGAAAGTTTCAGTCCTCAATATTACAATTTTTAAATGAAAACACTTGAAAAGTGTTTTTTTT
>CARBKU010000402.1:0-1300 GCA_948946035.1 uncultured Clostridia bacterium | reverse complement strand
TTTTTTTTGATATAAAATTGTATCATAATAAAAAAGTGGTAAATACTGTATATAAGAATATTTATCAAAAAATAGGAGGTTTTTATATGAACAAGAAAACAATAAAGGATATTGATTTAAAAAACAAAAAAGTATTAGTAAGATGTGATTTTAATGTACCAATGGATGAAGAAAAAAACATAACAGACAACACAAGAATAGTTGCAGCACTACCAACAATAAATTACCTATTAGAAAACAATTGTGCAATAATATTATGTTCTCACTTAGGAAGACCAAAAGGAGAAGTAAAACCAGAATATTCATTAAAACCAATAGCAACAGAAATATCAAAATTATTAAATAAAGAAGTAGTAATGGCAAAAGATGTAATAGGAGAAGACGCAAAAGAAAAAGCATCTAACTTACAACAAGGACAAATAATGTTATTAGAAAATGTAAGATATCATAAAGAAGAAACAGACAATGACCCAGAATTTAGCAAACAACTAGCAAGTATGGCAGAAATATATGTAAATGATGCATTTGGAGCAGCACATAGAGCTCATAGTTCTACAGCAGGAGTAGCTGAATACTTACCAGCAGTATCAGGATTTTTAATTGAAAAAGAACTTGAATTTTTAGGAAATGCACTAAATAATCCAGAAAGACCATTTGTAGCAATAATGGGAGGAGCAAAAGTTTCAGATAAAATAGGAGTAATAGACAGTTTATTAGAAAAAGTTGACACATTAATAATTGGCGGAGGAATGGCATATACATTCTTTAAAGCACAAGGATATGAAGTAGGAAATTCAATTTGTGAAATAGATAAATTAGACTTAGCAAAACAAGCGATGGAAAAAGCAAAACAAAAAGGAGTAAAACTAATGCTTCCAGTTGACACAAAAATAGGAAAAGAATTCAAACCAGACACAGAAAGCAAAACAGTAGACTGGACAGAAATACCAGAAGGATGGGAAGGATTTGACATTGGAGAAAAATCAATTAAAATGTTTGAAGAAGAAATAAAAAAAGCAAAAACAGTAGTATGGAATGGACCTGTAGGACTATTTGAATTTGATCAATTTGCAATAGGAACAAATAGCATAGCAAAAGTATTATCAGAAATAGAAGCAACAACAATTATAGGAGGAGGAGATTCAGCAGCAGCTGTAAGAAAAGCAGGATTAGAAGACAAAATGACACACATCTCAACAGGAGGAGGAGCATCTTTAGAATTTTTAGAAGGAAAGAAATTACCAGGAATTGAATGTTTGCAACAATAGGGACAGTCTTAAAATGTCTCAAAAATTTGTCG
>CARBKU010000401.1:1090-1582 GCA_948946035.1 uncultured Clostridia bacterium | reverse complement strand
TAATTAAAGGAAAATCAATAAAAGCAATATTTAGAGCAGATAAGGGGCATTTACACCATAGAATACTTGGTAAAGGATTTAGTCAAAAACAAGCAGTATTAATTTTATATGGAATTAGTGCTACATTTGGAATATTTGCAGTAATACTATTAGATAGTGGAATATGGAAAGCATTATCATTCTTATTGATGGTTATAGTAGCATTAGGAATAGGATATAAAAATTTTCAAGAAGAAAAATCAGACACACAAATGTATGAATGTATTGAATGCAAATATATATATAATCCCAAATATGGTAATCAAAAAGCAGGAGTAAAACCAGGAACTTCATTTGATAATTTACCTAAAGATTGGGAATGTCCTGTATGTGGAGAAGGAAAAGATATGTTTCAAATTCACCAATAAAAAATAAACCTAAAGATGAATTGTAAAAAATACATACAAGTTCATCTTTTTTTGTAAACAAATAGAGTAAAAAATTTCACAATAT
>CARBKU010000401.1:0-1080 GCA_948946035.1 uncultured Clostridia bacterium | reverse complement strand
AATTATATATTTTAGGAAAGATGGTTAAAAAATGATAAACAGAACTATTTTAATTGTAGATGACGAATTAAGAATGAGGAAATTAATAAAAGACTTTTTAGCAAAAGAAGGATATAGTATACTAGAAGCGGAAGATGGAGAAGAAGCATTAAAAATATGTAATGAAAATCAAAATAAAATAAACTTAATATTATTAGATGTGATGATGCCAAAATTAGATGGATGGTCTGTATTAAGGCAAATTAGACAAAATTCAGATGTACCAATTATAATGTTAACTGCAAGAGGAGAAGAACAAGATGAACTATTTGGGTTTGAATTAGGTGTTGATGAATATGTAACTAAACCATTCAGTCCTAAAATATTGGTAGCTAGAGTAGAAGCAATTTTAAAAAGAACAAATCAAACAAGCAAAGAAACAAAAGAATATGCAGGAATAGAAATAGATAAAGAAGGCAGAACTGTAAAAGTAGATGGAAAGATAATAGAGTTAAGTCTAAGAGAATATGAATTACTTACATATTTAGTAGATAATGAAAATATAGCCTTATCAAGAGATAAAATTTTAAATAATGTTTGGAATTATGATTATTATGGTGATTCAAGAACAATTGATAGTCATATAAAAAAGATTAGGCATAAATTAGGCAAAAAAGGAAAATATATAAAAACTATGAGAGGAATTGGATATAAATTTGAAATTAAATAAAAGGAGAACAAAATGAACAAAATAAAAGATGCCTGTAAATCTGTTAGAATAAGGTTATTTTTGACTCTATCATTAGTTATACTACTAATTATAATATTTCTTATTTTAGTAAATAATTTTGTATTTGGTCAGTTTTATATTTATAGTAAAACAAAAGCTTTAAAATCTGTATATGAAACAGTAAACGAATACTATAGTATATCAAAACAGGAAGAAATAGAGTTAGATTTAGAAAAAATAGCAATACAAAACAATTTTGATATTTTAATAAAAAATGATCAAAATGTTAATATATATACTTCAAATAAAAACTTTTTTTCAACATTAGGACAAATGAATGAAATGACCAATAGATTTAATAATAATGTAGG
>CARBKU010000400.1 GCA_948946035.1 uncultured Clostridia bacterium | reverse complement strand
ATCTTGCATACTATATACCTGTTTTAAAACACAAATTACAAATAATTTAGCAAGTTGAATTTTAGAATATTGTTTTTTAAAAGGTGGTTCAATTAAATTATTTTTAACATAATTATTAATCATAGTCTTTGTAAGAAGACAAGATTCTTCTTTATGGTTACCATTTAAAAAAATATATGGGGATAGGCAAGAGTTAATTAAATTAACAACTTGGTCTAAATACAAATCTATACTTGGTAACTCGTTCCATCTAGGAATATGGAAATTTTCTACTATAAAATTATCATTATTATTCATAAATATCTACTCCTTCTATCTATAATATCATTTTTAGAATATTTAGTCAATAGGTTGACATGGTCTCGGTAAAATGATAATCTAGTATAGCGAACTAGATAAGGAGGAAAATTATGAAAGGTATAAAAGTTGGAAATAAGGAATCTAAATATCCTATAATTCAAGGAGGAATGGGTGTTGGAGTTTCACTTCACAATTTAGCAGGAACTGTAAGTAAAGAGGGGGGAATAGGAATAATATCTACAGCAGATATTGGATATCAGGAGAAGGATTTTAAGGAAAATCCAATGGCTGCCAATTTAAGAGCAATTGAAAAAGAAATAAAAATGGCAAGAGAAATAGCAGGAGAAGATAAGATTTTAGGTGTAAATATAATGGTAGCTTTAAGAAATTATGCAGATATAGTAAAAGAATGTGTTAAGCAAAAAATTGATTTAATAATATCTGGAGCAGGAATACCAAAAGATTTGCCTGAGTATGTAAAAGGTACTAATACAAAAATTGCTCCTATAGTATCTTCTTTAAGATGTTGTAAATTAATTGTGAAACATTGGATAATTAAATATGATTACGTTCCAGATATGATTGTTATAGAAGGACCAGAAGCTGGAGGACATTTAGGATTTAAAGTAGAAGAATTAGAGGAAAAAGTTAAACCAAAATTAGAAGATATAACATTAGAAGTAGTAGATTATATAAATGAGATTGAAAAAGAAACAGGGAAAAAAATTCCTGTAATAAGTGCAGGGGGAATATGGAATAGCATTGATATTAAAAAGTTTTTAAATTTAGGAGCATCAGGTGTACAAATGGCAACTAGGTTTGTAGCAACTTGTGAATGTGATGCATCTGAAGAATTTAAAAAATCGTATATAAATGCTAAAAAAGAAAATATAAAAATTATAAAAAGCCCAGTTGGAATGCCAGGAAGAGCAATTAATAATGAATTTATAGAAAGGACAGAAAATGAAAAATGCAAAATAGACAAATGTTATGGTTGTATAAAAACTTGTAATGTAGCTAATACTCCTTATTGTATAACAAAAGCATTGGTGAATGCAGTAAAAGGAAATATGAAAGATGCCCTAATATTTTGTGGAAGTAATGTAGAAAAAGTTAAAGAAATTGTTTCAGTACACGATTTAATGAAGGATTTAGTTTATGGATTAAATAATTAAATCAGTTGCTATAAAATTTAAGTTTTGGTTTTTTTATCAATTGGTAAGGTAGATGATTTTTTCTATATTTTGAATGAATAACGAATGTGACTGGCATGTGCTTAGAAAGTCTTA
>CARBKU010000399.1:1357-1591 GCA_948946035.1 uncultured Clostridia bacterium | reverse complement strand
CAACAACAATAAATAAGCAAAAAGATATAGTAAATGACGTGTTTAAATTATTAGAAAGGCGAAAAAATGCAAACATCCATTAATTTACAGGAACTTTTTACATATTCTCCAATTCCTTTAATAATTATAATTTGTTTTATTATAATATTAACTTGCTATTTAATATATACTAAAGAAACAAAAGAAAAAACAAAAAATAATATTGAGGAAGTAAAAAAAATTCCTGAAAAAAAT
>CARBKU010000399.1:0-1347 GCA_948946035.1 uncultured Clostridia bacterium | reverse complement strand
TTGCAACAATTAGAATCAATTGAGTATAAATATGCAAACAATATGATTGAATTAAGAGAAGCATATCAACTAATAAGCGAATCTATAAGGCTATTCGTTTTTGAAATTACTGATATTACTACACAAAACTATTCTTTATCTGAAATAAAGAAACTGGATATTCCAGAACTTTATGAATTAATTAAAGAATATTATGAACCAGAATTTGCAAGTAAATCTATAGGAGATTTTAAATCATCTATAAACAAAGCAAGGAGAGTTATAAACGAATGGAATTGATGTACCCAATTGTAATAATTATCTGTTTAATCATTTCAATAGGATTATATTTTATAAAATTCAGAAAGAAATCTGCTTATACAAGTGGAAAAAAAGTTGCTAACACTAAATACATAAAAGAAACAGAATATTATAAACAAAAAATAAGAAAATATAAAGTTTTATCTAAGATTATTAAAATATTAAGTGTATTAAGCATAGTTATTGCTAGTATCCTTGTTGCAAGACCAATAACAGTTCAAAACAAAAGTGAAGATAGATATAATAGAGATATTCTTATAGGATTAGATATATCTACATCAGAATGTGAGGTCAATTTAGAATTAGTAAAAAAATTTAGAAATATAATACCAAGTATTGAAGGAGATAGAATAGGAATAATAATTTTTAATACAGCTCCAATGGTTTATTGTCCGCTAACAGATGATTATGAATATATTGATGAATGTCTTAATACTATTGAAAAACAATTAAAATTAGTTGTAGAAAATGATGGATATATACCAGCTTCCATTGATTCAGATGGAAATGAATCTTTTGTATTTTGGTATGGTGGAACAATTGCAAATAGTGAAGAAAGAGGAAGTTCTCTTATTGGAGATGGACTAGCTGGAACAGTTTTTTCTTTTCCAGATTTAAAAACAAATAAAGATAGAACAAGAATAATTATTTTTACAACAGATAATGATGTGGGAGGTAAAGAAACAGTTTCACTAGAAGAAGCATGCAGTTTATGTAAAAAATATGGAATTAATCTTTATGCATATTGTCCAACTTTAGAAATGAATGCTTATACTTCAAAAGAAAAAATAGCTTCATATAAAAAAGCAGTAGAACAAAATGCAAATGGAAAATTTTATACAGGAAAACTAGAGCAAATGACATCTAATATTGTTAATGAAATTAAAGAAACAAAAACCTCTTTACTAAAAACAAGCAAGAAAATATATGTAACAGATCATCCAGAAATAATATTTGTAAGTATAGTAATACTAATTTTAATTTTAATTATTATAGAGAAAAGAGTTAAATTATGATAACAAATCCAATAATTCCAATTTGGCTTAT
>CARBKU010000398.1 GCA_948946035.1 uncultured Clostridia bacterium | reverse complement strand
CCCCAGAACATTATCATTCCAAAACCACTTATAGGAATCCATTTAATAAAACAGAAGGTTATAATAGCTATTGCTATTGGAATAATTCTAGCTACAAATTCCTTATATGTTTCTTTTAATGCTTTATTTACATCATCTTTTAATATGCTATTTGTTTTGTTTAATAATTTATTTACAAATATATATTCTAGTGCTAGCACTAATGCAATTGCAAATAATCCTTCTATTGATAACACCACATTGGCATACCTTATTAATAACATTAGTATTGCAAATACACCAACATATGAAACTGCTACTAATACCCCATCTATTTTATATCTAATACATAAAACTATTAGTGCTAAAGCAATTATTCCTATTGCAATATATTTTACAATTTGCAATTTTTCTTGTGTAATATCTGTTCCAATATATTCATTTTCTTTTAAATCATATTTTATAGGCATATTTCCTGTATCTAATACACTTGATATATTTGATGCCCTTTTCACATAATCTTGTAAAGTGTCTGTATCTGTAGAGGCTTGTCCTATAGAAAGTTGCAATTTCCCAGTATTTAATGGTTCGTCAAAACTTGTTGACATTATTTCTTCGTCATCTAATTTCATTGTTATTGTTTTTTCTTCTGTTGTATTTTCTTCACTTGTTTCAGTTGTATTTTCATCTGTTTCACTTGCTTCATTTTCTGTTTCATCTGTTGCTGTTTCTACTTTTACATATTTATTGCTTATGTCTTCTAATTTTTTTGCACCTTCTTTATTGAATTCAATATTTAAATATACAGATGTTCCAGGATTTGATGTTATAGTTGATGAAGAACCTGAACCATATAATACGCTTGAAAGTTTTATGTCATTATTGTCCATTAAAATTTCTTTTGTTTCAGTATCTAAAATTTCAAATTTTCCTGTTGTATTTATATTACTTACTATATTGTCTGTTGCAGTATTTTCTGTAACTTGTACTATAATATCACCAGTTTGTTCATCTAATTTTATATTATAGTTTTGTACATTTAATTTTTTTAGTCTTTTTTCAACAATTTCTTTTGATTTTTTATAATTTTCAGATGTTAGTACTTCTTCTACATTATAAGGTGTTTCTTCTTTTATATAACCTTTTTCGTTTATTTCTTCATCTGTTAAATTACTACTATCTTCAACTTCTTTTCCATTTTCATCTTTTATTGTTGTTTTATTTGATTTATTTACTTCAAGTCTAATTGTTCTTGTTCCTTTTAAATCCATTGCATATGAATAGTCTTTTACTTGATCTTCCATTCTATTTTGAACTTGAGTATAAATTCCAAAAAAAGCAATAATTGATATTAATATAATTGCTAATAATATTGTTAATATTTTTATTTTTTTCATTCTAATTCCCCCATTATAATAGTTTTTTATTATTAATTACTAACTCTATTTTGGCAGTATTATTTCTGCTATTTTTTATAATATTATTATTTTTTCATTTGTACCTCCTAAATTTGTCTTTTTAGATTTTATATTAAAAAAGAAAAAATATCAACTGTTTTTTTAATTTAAGTTTCGACTTTTTTCAAGAGCAGGTTATAATATATGATTTTTGAAACA
>CARBKU010000397.1 GCA_948946035.1 uncultured Clostridia bacterium | reverse complement strand
TCTTCTTGATTATCCTCATTTGTTTTTATATAGAAAATCATTTCTTTTTGTTCTTTTATTAATTGTATTATTTCTTCTTTATTTTTATTTACTTTTTTAAATAGTTCTTTCTTTTCTTCTTGCATATTTCCTTGAAGTCCATTTTCTAAAGAAAATCTATCTATATATCTTCTAAAATTTAATTCTTTAAATATTTCTAATACTTTTGTCTTATCCCATTCTTCAACTTTAAATTCTTCTAAGGTATCTTTTATTGGAACTTCTAAATTTATAGTTCCTAATGTTTTTGATAAAATTGCTAATTCTTTATTTTCTACAATTTTTTCTCTTTGCTTACCTTTTAAGTCATCTTCTCCATTTTCTATTGCCTTATATAAGTTTTCTATTGAACCAAATTTTTGAATTAGTGATAATGCTGTTTTTTCGCCTACTCCAGGAACTCCTGGTATATTGTCAGATGTGTCACCTTGTAACCCTTTTACATCTATTAATTGCTTAGGTTCTAACCCATATTTTTCTTTTATTTTTTCTCTATTAAATTCTTCTGTTTCAGTTTTTCCTGCTTTTGTATGAGGAATTCTAATTGTTACTTTGTCTGTTGCAAGTTGAAAAGTATCTCTATCTCCTGAAAGTATTGTGACTTCTATTCCTTTGTTTTCTCCATATTTTGATATAGTACCGAAGTATATCATCACCTTCATATCCTTCTATTTCAACTATATCTATATTCATGGCTTTTAGTATTTCTTTTATTATTGGCATTTGTTCTGCTAGTTCGTTAGGCATTCCTTTTCTATTTGCTTTGTACCCTTCATATAACTTGTGCCTTTCTGTTGGTCCTTTTAAGTCAAATGCTACTGCTAAATATTTTGGGTTTATATCTTCTAATATTTTAAATAATATAGCTAAAAATCCATATACAGCATTTGTATATTTACCATCCTTTGTTGTTAACATTTTGCTTCCCATTATACCATAAAAAGCTCTATTCATTATACTGTTTCCATCAACTAATACTAACTTGTCCAATTCTTTTCCTCCATTTCAATAAATAAGCTATATATTAAAGTTATCCTTTTTTATTATTTTATCTGCAATTTCATATCCAATTTTAATAGCATAATTCATGCCTCTGTCTTCTGGATAAATTTGAGCCATAGTTGCCAGATATACTCCTTTTTCTTCTATTTCTTGTCCTAAACTTTTTTTAGAATAATTCGTAGTAATTATTGGTTGTGCATATTTTTCTTCAAAACATTCCAATTTTATGACATCTTCTTTTTTCCATTCTTTATTCATTTTTACTAAATATGGATAATATTCTTTAAAAAGTTCTTCTGCATTCATTTTATAAATTTCATTATTATTGTATATATAATTAGAAATATATATAATATTAACATCATTATAGCATGTTTTATTTATCATATTTGTGTGTTCAATAATTCCTCCAAATGGAATATCTTCATCTCCAATATTAATCCAATAAAATGATGTTAATTTTTTCTTAGAATATATTATCAAAGTTTTAGCAGAAGTATACATTAATTCTTCCATTTTTTTTTTTTTTTTTATATTTAATATTTCATTTAATATTTCTTTA
>CARBKU010000396.1 GCA_948946035.1 uncultured Clostridia bacterium | reverse complement strand
TATTAAACTTAATTTTTTTAGTTTATTTCTTTGTTTGCCATGTCTTGATTTTCTTTTCATTGTATCCCTCACTTTAAAAATAGGGTAGTATATAATACTACCCATATACACAAACCTTTAAATTTTTTTCTTTAATGCAACTATTCCAATACCACTTAATATTGTTGTAACTAATACATAACCTATTATATCCATTGTTCCTGTTTTTGGTGTTGTATCTTTTTCGCCTTTGTTTGTTGTAGGTGTTTTGTCTTGTTCTGTTTGGTCTGGTGTAGATGTTTGATTATTTTCATTTTGTATATTTTCTTTAACCGCAACAACAAAAGGAGATAATTCACTTACTGTTATTGTAACTTTACCATTTTGTATTTGTTTCTCAAACCTTTCATAACTTCCATCTGCTTTTTTATGTAGTATATAAGCCATTTGTTTATTATATGTTGTTCCTAAATCAAATGTAATGTCTATTGGGTTTACTAGACTTGTTGCTCCTGTCAATGTAAGTTCGTAAGTACCTAACACTTTTGTATAACCTGCCTCATTAACCTCTGTAATCATCTCATTATTTTCTTTTTGTGTAACTTTCACATTTACATTTGGTAATAAACCACTAACTGATATATTATTTCCAATATTCACATCACTTGTTACATCATAACTTTTGTGCTTAACACTAATAGTTTGGTAATATACACCATCTTTAAATACCAAAAGTCCAGTACCACCCTCATTTTCATCAGGGTCAGCCCAAACTGCACCATTGCCAATTAGTTTTATACTTGAATTATTTATCTTTTTATTTAATACTTCTATAATGTCTTGATTTTGATTTGGTCTATTATATATTTCAATTAACTTGTTATCAAAATCTTTCATCAAATTTGCTACATAATTTTTATCATTTTCATTGTAATTAGCTGTATTATTATATTTAATTGTAATTTCTTTGTTTATTATGTTAGTTACATTAGGAGAATATCCTACTGTTATTCTAATAACAATTTTATAAATCCCATTATGTAAACCATTCCATTCCCATTCATCATTATCTTTTGTTCCAAACCATATTTTAACTTCTGGCACATTTTCGCCAAAGCCTTCACTTTTATTTAGTGTCATTCCCTGTTTTTCTAATTGAGCAATAACTTCATTCATAATAAGTTCTGGTGCTTTTACACATTCGCTTTCTTTTATATTTAGACTTATTGTATTAGGAATATTATCTAGTGAATTTTCTGTTGGTGTTCCCTTTGTTATTGCTGCCGTACTATATGCTTCATTGCCATGTGCTTCTACTTTGTTAGTAGAAAACATACACATTGCTCCTAGTATTATTGCGAATACTACTAAAACTTTTAAAGTTGTTTTCATTTTTTAATTCCTCCTTAAATTTTTTCTTACTATCTTAATTCTGTAATTATAATAATTAAATTAATTTTCACTATATTTTTAAAACCTATCGAACCTCCTTTTCTTTTGTTATAGCATATATTTTCAAAGATATTATATAGCAAACCTAAAAATAAGTCAACTATTTTTAAACTAAAAGTAGTTCTTTTGTGAACTATACAGGTTTACTGTAAAATTATAAAATATTAGATCGGAAGAGC
>CARBKU010000395.1 GCA_948946035.1 uncultured Clostridia bacterium | reverse complement strand
TGATGACTTTAATTTTCAATTTTAAATTGCCAGAATTAATTTAATAAAAAGTATTCCAATAATACAAGGAGATGCAGATATTAATTGGAATAATAGTGATACTTATGTTGGTATGCATTATTTAAGGACAACATATTTTCTGAATGCATGTGTTGCCTATAAACATTTAATTGATAAATTATATAAAATATTAGGAATAATTGTTAATTATGATAAAAATTTTAATACATTCAAAGAATATGTAGAAAATAAGAAACAAAATAATCATCAAGAATATATTGTGGAAATATGAAGTTGGAAATAATCTAACGCATATATCAAACAATAGTCAAGAAAATAGTTTAGCAAAAATAACATTTTTATATTAAAAATAAATAGGAAAAATTTAAACTCCTATTTATTTTTTGTAACCTTAATATAAGATTTATTAAAAATTAAGAAAAAATAAATATACTTATATAAATATTTGTGTTAAAATATCAAACGTAGAGGAAAAAACTTCCTCAAGAAAGGGATGAAAACAATGGAAAATAGTGTTTTAAGATGTGAAAACATAAGCAAGAAATTTGGCAAAAAAACAATCTTAAATAATGTATCATTTGAAATAAAATCAAAAGATATTTTAGGATTTATTGGACCAAATGGTGCTGGAAAAACAACAACGATCAAGCTAATATTAGGGCTACAAAGTATAACAAATGGTAAAGTAGTAATTAATGGATTTGATGTAGAAAAACAATTTACAAAAGCAATAGAACAAGTAGGAGCAATTGTAGAAAATCCAGATTTATATATGTATTTATCAGGGTATGAAAACTTAAAATTGATTTCTAATTTATATAAAGAAATTGACGAAAATAGAATACAAGAAGTAGTAAAATTAGTAAAACTAGAAAATAGAATAAAAGATAAAGTATCAAAATACTCATTAGGAATGAGACAAAGACTAGGAATTGCTCAAGCAATAATGCATAAACCAGCTTTACTAATCCTAGATGAACCAACAAATGGATTAGATCCAGAAGGAATTAAAGAAATGAGAGAATTATTACTTGATTTAGCAGAAAAAGAAAATATGGCAATATTAATATCAAGTCACAATTTAGCAGAATTAGATAACTTATGTAATAAAGTATGTATAATAAAAAATGGAGAGATTATAGAAACAAGCAATATATCAGACATAAAAAAAGAAGCAAATAAATCTTATAATATATTTGAAATAAATAATACAGAAAAAATAAAAGAAATTATATCTAACAGTATTATTATTAATAAAAATCAATTTAAATTAGATATACAAAAAGAGGAAATACCAAATATAGTAAAAAAATTGGTAGAAAATAATATATTAATTTATGAAATAAAAAAAGAAGAAAAAACATTGGAAGAAGCTTTCTTTGAAAAGACAGGGGGGAATATAATTGAGTAGTTTAATTAAAAATGAATTAATAAAAATATTTAAGAAAAAGGGAATTTATATTACATTATTTATTATTTTAGCATTTGTTATATTAACAAATTGTATTTATAAATATTTTACTAATAATAGTAGATATTCTTATTATAATGAAAACTATATAACATCATTAAAACAAGAATTGTCAAAATTAGATCCAAGCAA
>CARBKU010000394.1 GCA_948946035.1 uncultured Clostridia bacterium | reverse complement strand
ACATATTAAAAAATTCAATGAAAAACAAAGAATTGTTAAAATTACTTAGTTTAGAAAAAGGATTAGTATACTTTACAAACTCATTAAAATCAAATGAAATCGTAATGGAAAAAACACTAAGAGGAAAAATAGTAAAGCTATATGAAGAAGATGAAGAAATATTGGAAGATGCAATAACAGAAAATAGACAAGCAATTGATATGGCACAAATATATAGTAATATTTTAAATGGAACAATGGATGCATATGCATCTATAATATCAAATAACTTAAATGGAGTAATGAAATTTTTGACATCAATCACAATTATATTAGCAGTACCAACAATGATATCAAGTTTTTGGGGAATGAATGTTGGGTTACCATTTCAAAACAGTCCAATAGGATTTATAATAATGGTAATAATTGCAGCTATAACTACATTATTTGTTACATGGTGGTTAAAAAGAAAAAATATGTTAGATTAATAAAAACGATATAAAACTTATTTGAATAAAATAGTTTTATATCCTTTTTTATTTCTTCCATAATTATATATTTTTTTAATTTATTTCATCACCAACAATACTTTTAATCTTTTTCAATTGAGTTTTTAATAGTTCATAGGTTTCTTGACCAATTGACGTATCAGTGCCTGATTCATAATTATTTATAGTTTTTTCTATATCAAGAATCTTAAATTTTTTAGATTTTGAATTTATATTTTTATACATATAAATAGGAATGTAATTGGCTTTGTCAATAGAAATTTTTCCATCAGAATTTTTTGTGATTTTAAGGTTCAAAATAATAGAATCTCTAGTAATTGTATCCCTTTGGTCAGCAGTAAAATTACCTAAAGCATAAATAACAAAACAATCTTTAGTTGTTCCATCATTTAAAGTAATAGTTCTTTTTTCCATAGGTTGCAACACATGTGGGTGGTTTCCAATTATAATATCAACACCATTATTAAAAAGAAAATCTGCAAGTTCTTTTTGTTCATCACTTGGTGTAGTTTGGTATTCTACACCCCAATGCATACAAGCAATTATTATATCTACATTTAGATCTTTTGCTTGTTCAATTTGTTTTTTAATTAAATCTTTATCAATTAGGTTAATACAAAATTCTTTTCCATATGGAACAGGAATTCCATTTGTACCATATGTATAATTGATAAAAGCAATATTTAAACCATTAACATTTTTAATTAAAAGTTCTTTTTGTTCTTCCTCTGTTCTATAAGTACCTAAATGCTCAATATCATTTTTTTCTAAAACATCAATAGTTCTACAAAGACCACTAAAACCTTTATCTAAGGCATGATTACCAGCAGTAGAAATAATATCAATACCAATATTTTTTAAAGCAGTTGCTAAACTATCAGGAGAATTAAAAGTTGGGTAGTTGCTGTATCCAACATCTTTTCCAGCAAAAGAAGTTTCTAAGTTTGCTATAGTAATATCTCCAAAATTAGTATATTGTTTTATTTCATCAAAAACATATGTAAAGTCATATTCATCTGTTGAATAATTATAAGCATCAAAATATTGCGTATTATGACATAAAATGTCACCAAGAGCAGTTAAAGTAAAAGATTTACTTTCTTGTTTTGAAAAAACAAAATTTTCATCAATATCAACTATATTGTCTATT
>CARBKU010000393.1 GCA_948946035.1 uncultured Clostridia bacterium | reverse complement strand
ATAAATAGCTATTCAAGGAAAGGAATAGGTATTTATATATGAAAAACGAATATAAAATTGTAGAAGTGTTTGATAAAAAATCAAAAACTCTAGAAGAAAAATTAAAAGATGTATTTATAAGTTTCTTAATTGAAAAAATAAATAAATAGTTAAAAGGTTAGTTTATATATGTTTAGGCATATTGAACTAGCCTAAATTTTTTAAATACCAGTTGCAATTTTTATATAGTAATTGTATAATTCAGTTATAAATTGGATTGGAGGAAACCTATTGTTATTGGAAAGAGAGGTTTAAATGATAACAATAGCAAATCCTGAAAAATATGTAGCAGGATTATATGAAAGATTATCCAATGAAAATATTGAAGTTGGTAATGGAGAAGTAATAGTAACAAATGAAGATGAGCAAGAAAGTGGGAGTATAAGCACACAAAAACTATTTTTAAGAAACTTTTGTAAAGATAACAACATACAAGTATATGATGACTATACAGATGATGGAGTTTCTGGAGCAACATTCGACAGACCAGACTTTAATAGAATGATAAAGGACATTGAAAATAAGAAAATCAATTTAATAATAGTAAAAGACTTATCTAGGTTTGGAAGATTATCAAGCAAAATATCATACTATTTAGAAGAATTTTTTATTGAAAAAGGTGTAAGATTTATAGCAGTAACAGATGATATAGATACAGGACATATTGAAACATCAGAAGAAATGGTACAATTTAAAGCATTTTTTAATGAGTGGTTTTTGCGTGATACATCAAGAAAAGTAAGGAATGGAAAAAAGACAAGAGCAAAAGAAGGAAAAGTAATGACAACATATCCAACTTATGGCTATAAAAAAGATCCATTAGATTATAATCATTATGTAATAGATCAAGATATTGCTCCAATAGTAAGAAGAATATTTATGCTAGCAAGAAATGGAATGACACCAACAGAAATAGGAAAAATTCTAACAGATGAAAGGACTCTAGTACCATCAGAAATTGTAGGAAACGGACACACAAGAAAAGATGGAATAAAGCGAGGTTGGAACAGAAACACAGTAAAAAGAATATTGCAAAATGTAACTTATTTAGGTTGGGTATCAAATGGAAACACAAAAAAGATAAACTATAAGAGCAAGAAAACAATGATAATGCCTAAAGAAGATAGAATAATCGTAAAAGATATGCACACACCAATAATTGATGAAGAAACATTTAACATAGTACAAGATATGATAAAAAGCAGAACAGGAGTAAGAACAAAGTCGTATGATTGGTTACTAAAAGGATTAGTATGTTGCAAAGAATGTGGAAAAAAATTAAGTCTAGTACCACAAAAACATCCAAAAAAAACAACATTTTATTTAAGGTGCAATACTTATGCAAGTAACACACAATTAGGATTATGCACACCACATAGCAATAACCTAGAAAAAGTAACAGACTTTGTAATTGAGCAAATTAAGAAAAGATGTAGAGAGTTTTTAAATGAGGAGAAATACACTAAAATAGCAAATACATCAAAAGACAAGATAATCAAAGATAGGTTTAATGTTAAAAATGAAATTCTTATTTTAGAAAAGAAAATTAAAGATACAAACAAGCGAATAGACAAGTTATATGAAGATAAATACAATGGACT
>CARBKU010000392.1 GCA_948946035.1 uncultured Clostridia bacterium | reverse complement strand
AAATTCCTCAAGTCCTTGAAAAAACCAACTAATATCAAAAGAAGCAGCAAGTAAATATATTATAAGTATTCCATAATATTGTTTATACACATTATCTCTAACAAATATTAGATAATATATAAATATAGCAATTGCCATTGTGATAAAACGAAAAATAACAATTTCTAAAAAAGTCTTTTTTTGTTCTACCTTGTTTTCTCTTATGTAAGCAATTTCTCTTTGCCCATATAAAGAAACTCCTAAAGAACCAAATAACATAAAATATGTAACAATAGAAATTGTAAAACTATAAATTCCTATATTTTCTGAACCTAAAGTTCTGGATATATATGGTGTTGTAATTATAGGTAATATTAATATAAGTATTTGGTATAATAGGTTATATAAATAATTTTTTTTAATACTTTTTGTCTCCACACTTTTTAATTCCTTTATTTTTAATATTTAAAACTTTTGTATGAAAAGAAGATATTATATTCCAAATGGTATTTATAAATGGATTAAATATAATATATAATTCATCTACAAATTCTACTACTTCTCCATTAAAACCACTTTTGAAATGATAAACACCATACATAGAACTTTTTTTGTCATTATATCCCGAAACACCACCAAAATCGTAAATATCACATCCTTTTTCTAATGCCCATTTTATCATTTCCCATTGTAATAAGTATGTTGACATTAAATTTCTATGTTCATTTGAACTTCCTCCATATAAATACCACACTTTATTCCCATAATAAATTGGCATAGCTACTGCTATTGGTTTTCCTTCATATTCTGCAATTAATATCTTTGCAAATTTTGGATACATTGTGTCATATATCCTTTCAAAATATTTTATATCTCGTATAAAAAAGTTGTCTCTTTGACTAGTTTCTTTTAAAATATTATAAAATGTAGGTATGTCTTCTTTTTTTCCTTCTCTAATTTTTACATTCCTTTTTAATGAGAGTCTTATATTATATCTAGTTTTTTCTTTAAAAGACTTAAAAATTTCTTCTTCTGTTTTACCTTTTATATTAAGCCTATATACAAATTTAGGTTGTATGACATCATCAATCGTTTTTATATTATCTTTTAATTTATATCCAAGAGATTTCATTAATGTTTTAAAATTTTCATCTTTATTTGGAATATCTGGATCTAATCTAAAAATAAAAGCTTTATACTTTTTAGCAATTTTTTTAGCTTCTATTGTTAATTGTTCTAAAGTTTCTTTATCTTGTGGATTACAAACAAATCCACGTGGAGCATACATTATATAAGAATTTACTATTGGCATTTTCTTAAGTAATATACTCATTGTTCCTGTTATATGTCCATTTTTTCTAGCAACTATTACTTCATGTTCCCACTTTTCTTTAACTCTAGCCCATTCGTCTGATTGAAATAAATGGCTTTTGGGATTATTAGATAAAAACTCATTTAATTCTTTATAACAATAATTATTACTAATCATAATTTATAACTCCTATATTATTTATTTGCAATGGCTTTCTTACTTTTTTGTAAATTTATTTATTGCATAAAATAATTATAGGTATATCATGTCAATTAATTGTCAAATACTTGTATATTAATTGTAAAAATTCAAATAATCATTTTCTTTAACTGCTATTTCATTTGAAAAAGACATAT
>CARBKU010000391.1 GCA_948946035.1 uncultured Clostridia bacterium | reverse complement strand
GATAGTTTAATTAGACTGGATGATAGAAAATTTAAGGATGATATTTACAAAACAGAAAATAATAGGGATAGTATTAATCAAATAAAAGCTCCAATTTTTATGGATACAGTTGCATATACTGTAATTTATAATGCTTCTTACGAAATAGTAGAAGTTATAAATCATTCACAAGAAGATGTTTCTGATGATAAAATAAAAGTAATTGCAGAGAAAATATTAAGAAGAAATAATGAAAAAAATATGAATATAGGAAATTTATATTTTGATAATTATTCATATTCATATAAAGGTCATAGCATTTTAACTATTATAGACAATACAAAAGTAAAAACTAACTTATTAAATATATTAAAAAATTCTATTATTATTTTTATATTTTTAGAAATAGTTATTATATTTATATCATTTAAATTGACTAGTTGGATTATAAAACCTGTTATAGAATCATTTAATAAGCAAAAGCAATTTATAACAGATGCTTCACATGAACTTAAAACGCCAATAGCAGTAATAATGGCAAATGCAGATGCTTTGGAAAATGAACCAGAAGAAGAAAAATGGCTTAATAACATAAAAAGTGAATCTGAGAGAATGAATGATTTAATATCTGATTTGTTAGATTTAGCAAAATTGGAAAATGGACCAAATAAAGAAAATTTTAATACAAATAATTTATCAAAAATTGTAGAAACATCATTACTAACTTTTGAAAGTTTGATTTATGAATATAAAATAAAATTAGATTATAATATTAAAGAAAATATAATGATGAGTTGTAATAATAGTCAAATAAAACAATTAGTTGCAATACTAATTGATAATGCAATAAAACATAGTGAAGAAAATGGAGAAATAAATGTAACTTTAGAAATAGATAAAAATGATATTGTTTTAAAGGTAACTAATAAAGGCAATGAAATACCAAAAGAAATACAGGAAAAGATATTTGAAAGGTTTTATAGAGCAGATGAATCAAGAAATAGGGATAGTAATAGATATGGGCTAGGTTTGGCAATAGCAAAAAACATTGTAAATAATCATAATGGAAAGATTTTAGTTCAATCAGCAGATGGATATACAACTTTTGTTGTTAGATTAAAAAAGTGATTTATTGTTTGCCCCTGAAAACACTCTAAAGCTTAATATACTATAAAAGTGTAATAGTTAATTATTATTAAATAATTGATTATTACACTTATTTTATGGTTAAAATAATAAAAACTATTGAAAAAAATACAAGTAATGTTATAATTAGAAAAAAAGCGTAGTAAAGGAGTTACATAAGATAAAATGCATAGGAATAAAAAAATCAAAAGAAATCAAAGAAATAAACGGAATAACACTAATAGCCCTAGTCATAACAATAATAATTTTATTAATACTAGCAGGAATAACAATAATAACGCTAACAGGAGAAAATGGATTATTAAACAAAGCAAAAACAACAGGAGAAAACAATAAATATACTACAGCAGAAGAAAAAGTAAAAATAGCAGTAATGTCATCAATTGGAACAAATGGAAACATAAATGATGATTTATTAAAAGAAAACATAAATAGTATAGAAGGATTAAACGAAAAAGTAAACGAAATAAACTATGACTTAACAATAAAAGTAGATGGATATGAATTTAAAATAAGTAGTTTAGGA
>CARBKU010000390.1 GCA_948946035.1 uncultured Clostridia bacterium | reverse complement strand
CACCGAGATCTACACTCTTTCCCTACACGACGCTCTTCCGATCTATTTTGCAGATATTATTAAAATATTGATAGGAGATAAAAAGTATCTCGAATTTTTAACAAAGATAGCCAAAGAAAATGGAGACAAAAATATACCAATAGATGAATTTTACAAAACTACATTTAATCAATATTGCTTTATTATTTTAACAATAGGATTTTCAAAAAAAGTTGAGGTAGATAAATATAAATTGAAAACATCATCATGTAATATAGAATTATCAGCAAATGAGGTTGCCATTGATTATGAAGAATATATAAAATTAATAGAAAATAAAAAGTTTGAATGGATTAGAAAAATAATTTAAAAAATGGCATTATTTACATAATTTTACGAAAAATGCTATAATTATATTGATTATATGTTTTTCTAAAGGAGGGAACTATATGGTTAATGCAATTATAGCAGATGATAACAAAGATTTATGTATGACACTAGCAAATGAGCTAAATGTTACAAAAGAAATGAAAGTACTTGAAATGATAAATGATGGTACAAAAGTGATACAAGAGATAAAGAGATTAAAACCAGAAATCATTATTTTAGATTTAAAGATGCCAGGAAGAAATGGATTACAAATTATAGAAGATATAGAAAATGTTGATTCAATAGAAACAAAAGTAGTTGTATTTTCAGGAGAAATGAATTATATTGCTAAAGCTAAAAACTATAATTGCGTAATCAGTTATCTGAAAAAATATTATGTTTTGAAGAAATAGGAATGAGAATAAAGCAAATAGCACAAGATATAGGGAAAAAGAGTATTAATCAAAAAATATTAGAATATTTGTTAGATTTGGGCTTTTAGACATCCAAACAAGGAACGATATATTTAAAAGATTGTATTCGTATATTTTTATTAAAAAGAGAAGAAGAATGCAAAGTAAAAGAATTGTTTAAAATGGTAGCAAGTACAAACCAAGTTCCAAGTTATAGAGTAAAAAATAATATACATACTTCAACACGAACAGTTTGGAATTTAGGAAATTAAGAACATATTATGGAAAATATGGGTATTCAGAAACTGACAAAAGAGTTAAAAAAACTCAATCCAAACATTAATATTCGCTTTGAAGCAGACAGTTGCCCTGCAATCATCATCGCAAGATGTTCAGACTGTGCTATGCTTAATCTTCTAGTAGGATATTACTGCAATGGCAAGAATGAGCTAACAAACAAGCACAATACGACTTCTGGTCAATATGAAAGCTTTGAGCTGATGACCGAGTATGAGTACCTTGCGAATCTGGCTTAACAGCTGGTCCCCATTGATGTTTAATTGATGGGGACTTTTCCATTATTATAGAAAAAATTTTTAAAAAGCTAGTAAATTTTTAAATAAATGTGGTATAATATAAAATATAGGAAGGTCGTGATATTATGCAAAAAGAAATTACAGTAAAAGAAATAGTAGATACATTAGAACAATATACCAATATAGAAGAACCAATAATTGTAAAAAGAGATAATAAAGATGATGTAGTTATATTAAGCATAGAAGAATATAGAAAAAAAATCTTTTTAGCAGAATTAGATAAAAAGTTAGATGAAGCTGAAGATGATATAAAAAATAATAGAGTTCATAAAGCAAGAGATGTATTCAAGGAGTTGAGA
>CARBKU010000389.1 GCA_948946035.1 uncultured Clostridia bacterium | reverse complement strand
ATAATGTTTTCTATATTTTTCAACTTTAATTGTTCAAAAATTCTTTTGTACGTTTCGTTGATGTATTTGTCTTCATCTGTTTGATTTATAAATTCTATATCTGATTTACTTTTATTACTTCTAGCTGCCTTTTCTAATTTATAATCATTTATTCTGTTTACTAAATTAGTATATTTATCTCTTGCTTCTGTTCCATAATTATTTTCAATAGCACAAGACAATTCTTGTACTTTTCTATCTGATTCATAATCAAGTGAAAATTCTGTCCTAGATATTGCATTTTTCTTATTTGTATAGCACTCTTTAAAATTTTTATTGTTATATGTAAAAATAAAATCAACTATATCTTTTGCAAGTTTTTCCTTTTCTTTTTGTAACTCTATTTCATTTGGTATTTCGTTATATGGCACATAATCATCTTCATAAAATTCTGGTTTAAATTCTGAATAATCTACTTTTAATGGTTCTTTTGTTATTTCTAGTTTATCTACATCTTGTATGTATTTTCCTACCATATTATGATTATTTCCTGAGTAATCTCCTCCACCCATTCCATTACCTAATGCTAGTAATAATGAAAGTGGCGAAACTTTGACTTGTTTATAATTTCCTTTTTCTTTATATAACCAAGCTAGTGGGCAATGATTTAAGTCTATAAATTCTTTTTTATTATGATTATAAATATATCGATATTCTTCATCATCTAAATTTTCTAATTTATCTTCTTTAAAATTATCATAAGCAAATCCATATAATGTAATATTATAGCCTCTGTCTTTTTTATCATATATATTTAGTTCTTTTTCTATCTTTTCTAATACATCATAGTCATAGTCTTTTTCTGCTGGTTTCTTATCTGTGTCAATTCTATCTTTGCTTAGGGCATAATCTCCTACTACAAATACTCTATCGCCTTTCCATTCGTTTGCTAATTTTTTCATTAAATTTAAAACTAACGGATTTCTATTATAAGACCATTCCATTAATTTAACTCCACAATCTGGCTTTATATATTCTTTTTTGTCTATATTGACAACCACATAATATTGTCCCATTTGTATTCCTCCTACATTTCTTCAGTTTCTTCATCTTCATCAATTTTTTCTTTTGTATTTTTAGGTATATTTTTACTTAGAATTGTTAAGTTTTTCCCACTTATTTTTAATTCTTCTCTGTTCGCCTTAATGCTTTCAATTTCATCTGCTAAATATTGATAGTCTTCAAAATCATTTCCTTCTATAATTTTTTGATAATATGTCCTTGCAACATATATTTCTCCATTTGCAAAAACTTGCAAAATATTGTTTAACTGTGCATCTGTCTTAAAAATAGTTCCATCTTTTAATTTTACTGTAACTGTATTTCTATCCTTTATAAAATTGTTTATTTTTGCTATTTCATTATAAATAGGTGGTGTTAATCCATTTTTATATTGTTCATAACTTAAAATTTGTTTCACTTCCCTATCATTATAAATTGCTCGCAAAACTTCTCTATTTGAACATACAAATTTATCTTGAAATATGTCATATTTCAAATTTTCATTATGTAATGGATAAATAAATCCCTTATCTATTTGTGATATATCTAAGTTCATATAACTTGTTTTATCTTCATCATCTCTAATATTTTTTCCAAATAAATAGCTTTGTTCTAG
>CARBKU010000388.1 GCA_948946035.1 uncultured Clostridia bacterium | reverse complement strand
GTTTATTTAATAAAAAGAATGGGAAAATTACATACATACTATAAAAATGACTTTATTATGAGAGATAGTTATTCAAAGAAATATCAAGAATTTAGTAATAAAAACGAATATGACATACTAGAATCTTTACATACTAAAAATATGTTTCTTTCAATGAGTGATACTCATAAAAGTAATGATTTATCAAGTGTTTGCTATGCTATACTCGATGAACTATCAAAAACACCTAACTATCCAATTAAAAAATGTCAAAATTGTGGAATGTACTTTATTCCAACTTCAAAAGTAGATGAAATCTATTGCGACTATCCAAAAGAAAATTCAAAAACTTGTAGAGATTTAGGTGCTTTTCAGTCTTATACTGAAAGATTAAAGCAAAATAAAGCTATGGGCGAATATAGAAGAACTTATCAGCAAAAATTTATGCAAGTTAGAAAAGATAAGGAAAATAAAGAAATTTCTAAAAACTTCGACACTTGGAAAAAACAAGCTAAAGAAAAAATTAATCTTATGAAAAAGGGCAAACTTACTGAAAACGAGGTTTATGAGTGGATTTTAAAGAATAAATAACTTCTACTCTTATCCTTATATTTTAATTTTTTACTTAACAGATAGAGGGACAGAAAGCAATAATATATTGCCTTCTGTCCCTCACTTTTATTGTAGAATGTATTTATTAGAATATAAGGAGTGTTTTTACTATGAATCGCCGTAGAGGAATTAATAATAAATTAAATGTCATATCTGAAAACTTCAAGAAATTCCGTGCTGAAAGTGGATTTTCTCAAAAAGTTTTATGCGAAAAATTAGAATTGATTGGTCTTAATTTATATAAAGCTGATATATATGCTATTGAGCATAATAAACGTTGTGTAAAAGATTATGAATTATTAGCATTTTCCATCGTTTTTAATAGACCTATTGCAGACTTCTACAAAGATGTTAATGATTTTAGTTAATTTTAGTTTTTGATTTTGTACTTAATTAAGTTCCGAAAAATGGTAATAGTTTTGCTATACCAACTGCTTAATTAAGTACATTTTTCTTTGATCTTGATACCATCTATTAGACCGAATTTTATATGCTAAATGTGTTTTAAAATCACATATTTCATATATTAGATTATTTATTTCTTTTAGTTTTTCTTTTTCTGTATCATCTAATTTTTCAATTAATGTATTACTTGCAACTTTTAATTTTTGTATTGCTATTTTATATTCTGTACTATCTGAATATGCATCTTCACATTTTTTTAGTTTATCATCTATATTTTTATCATATAAATTTAATGTTACAAATTCCATAGGTTCTTGAATTTGTTTTATATAATTCAAATATATCTGCTTTCTAGCTTTTACATCTTTTTTTACTTCATCAATTGTTTCATATTTTTCAAACACATTTATTACATCTATAAATTGAGCCATCATAAATAGTTCTATGTCTTGTCTTGTAAGACTTTTATCATTGTTCATCTTATTTCACCTCCTATCTCAACCATTTTCTTTATCATATCACTTTTTAAAATTTTCGACAATACTTTACTGTCGTTTGTTTTTGTTGTATAATAAATTTGAAAAATTTTTATATGAGGAGAGTGTATATATGAGTAAGCTATACAAAAGATATAATGAATTAAAAGCTACTAATGACAACCAATTA
>CARBKU010000387.1 GCA_948946035.1 uncultured Clostridia bacterium | reverse complement strand
TTATTGGAATTTTTATAATTATTATTCCAATAATATTCGTTTTGTATTTAGCAACACATGTTTCATTTCTACATCCTAGTTAAATAGAAAAATGATAAATATGTAGCATTTACCTAAACAAAAGGTAAATGTTTTTTTATTGGAGGTGATTTTTTGAAAGAATTAGCAATGAAAGAGTTATTGCGTAGTAAAGAAGAAAAAAGAATATTAACAGGCAAAATTAGTGGAATAGAAGATGAGTATTATAAATTTAAAAATGAAAATATATCATGTGCTATTGTATGGTACGAAGATATAAAAATACTTGTACCTAGTACACATTTAGGAATAGAAAAGGTAAATAAATCCATTATTAGAGGAATGCTTGGAGCAGAAATTGACTTTATTGTAATAGAGATAGATACAACTTCCAGTATAGCAATAGCAAGTCGAAAAGATGCTATGCAGTTAAGATCCGAACTAGAACTACCAAAATTAAAACTAAATGATGCTGTTAGAGTACGAATCTTAGCTGTCGGTCAAAAGCATATTTTAGTAGAATTATATGGAAAAGAGGTTATAATCAAAGCAGATAATCTGCAACACACTTATATTGTTAATTGCAAAAACCTGTATTTTCCAGGAGAATATCTAAAAGTTAGGATTAAGCAAATAAATATTGAAAACAATGTTTTTGAACTCTCTAGCAAAGACTTTCTTGAAAACCCTTATAAAAGCATTCGAAAATATATAACTGAAGGTGGAGAATATACAGGAAAAGTAATAGCATTTCCAAAAGGAAATAGTGGTGTTATTGTTCAATTAGATACTACTAATATTACTTGCTTAGTTAGAGTTCCTGCAAGATTCAACAACTATCCACATTTTATGGATAATGTGTTGATAAGAGTGTCTGAAATTAGAGAAGATAAAAAATTGATATATGGCTATTTAATGAGAATTATTAGTTAGGAGGTTTGTTTATGGAAGATAGATTAAAAGTAATAAATTTTTTACAAGATTTTGGCTGTACTAAATTAAGCCATCTACAAAAATTGTTTGGAAATGAAAACGATAATTTCAAGAACATTTTGTATAATAACATGGTAAGTAAAAAAGGTGATATATTCGTTCATAATACACGAAAAATTAATGATAATATGTTGGTAGCATTAGATATATTATGCAAGTATAAAAAACGCCTTATAAGGTTTTATCAAGGCTATGAGCCTGTTTATATTACATTGCTAACTAATGAACATTTATTGTATCATATCATTGTAGCAAATGAAGATAATAAAAAGGGAACTGTTAAATTAATAAATTCCTATCCCCTATCCCTCCATAAAGCTGATAAATTAATTTTGGCATTTCCTGATAGGGAAGAGTTAGAGAACATCGACTGTGAAATACCATTTTTATATACAACATATCCTGAACTTGAAGTATTAAACAATGACGAAGATAAGGAAAACGAAGAAATCACTTGATTTTATTATCATTTTATGGTATTTTTATAAAAAATAATGAATTCGTATATTTATATTTTGTTTTTTGTTAAAAAGTCCCCTAACTTTGTTAAGGGGCTTTTACTTAAAACTTATAAAATAATTATAATTTTATATATTTATGGCTAATTGTATTTATTAATAATTTCAGTAAGAATATTAGAAATAACAAATTTAGGTGTTAGAT
>CARBKU010000386.1 GCA_948946035.1 uncultured Clostridia bacterium | reverse complement strand
CCTATAATAGTAAAATACCAATGTGAAAAAAATTGTGTTATAAACCATAGAAATAACCACACATATAAAATATATTTTCCTATTTTTTCTTTAAATGCAAACATGATTAATGATATAACATAAATAATAAAGAATATCCAATCATCTGAAAATGATTGAGAAACAAGATATTTATTTCCAAAGTTAAGTCCTATCATATCTAAAAAAAACCATACTAATAATGCTAAACAACAGATAATTACATATTTCTTTTTCATATATAGTTCGCCTCCAATCTTCTCGACAAATTTCTAAATTCTTGTACGATTATATAATAAAAGGGAGATAATTTCAACTTAATTATCTCCTCTAATGTAATTGTTATTTATTTTTGTCTTTAAAATTTAAAATACTTGCCCAAAACCAAAATATGCAAGTTATAAAGCTAATTATTAAACCAATTGTACTATATAACGAGTTATCCCAACTATCACGATAAATATAATGCTTACTGTTAAATACATAATAGCAACTATTATTGCTATTATCCAGTTCATCATTTTTTTCTTATCCATAAATTAACACCTTTAATCATCAAATTACTATCTTTTGTTCCTATTATACCATAAAGGGACAAGAATTTTCAACTTAATAAAATATTTAAGTTTCGACTAGTTAATTAAAGTTTTATTTTTATCATAATTACTTTGTAAAACTAATTTTGCATTCTTATTTGTTCTTCTTTTATAAGTGAATATCGTATTAATTTATCTCCATCTAAGTTTTCTTTGTTCATATTTACAGCAGTAATTTGATGATTATCATAACTTGTATAATAATAAATTCCTTTATTGGTATTACAGCATGATGTATAAATTGTTATCTCATATTTTCCATCACCTAAATTACAACATCCTCTTTGCTGGTCAACTGAATTAAGTATGTGAAAAAATTGGCTAACGCTTTCTTTTTCACCTTCTCCAGAAATAGAATTCATTTTTGTAAATGCTACTCTTACAAATCTAGATTGTGATGATATATCTCCTGGAAGTCCTATTGCCCCCATTCCACGGCTATATTGCTTTAAATTTAGCTTCTTTGAAAAATTATTTTCTGGTGATTTTGTTGATAAGTTCATATAATTATTTAATGCAAACATTTGCATATCAAAAGTAGGATTATTTGTTAAAACTCCTACTGGATTTTCGTATATTTTAATTCCTTCTTTTACTGATTCTACTGTTATAGATTCTTCACTATCTGAAATAATCCAATGCAACTGTGCCACTAGTAATTTATCATTAAATGAAATATTTAGTAAATTCATTTTTTCCACTAAGGCTCGTGCTTCTTTTACATTAGCACATTGGCTTAGAACCCATGGAATAAATTCAAATTGTGCTATATTATCTTTACCTTCTACATATTCTTTATAGTCTGCATTACCTACGAAATTTAATCCTGCCATTCCTAATCCTTTTTCGTTGATAGCATCATGATATAATGGGTAATCTTCTATAACATGTGCCATACCAATCATAGCATAATGAGAATTTATACTTTTTTCCTTTCTAAAATTAAATTGAAAATTTTTGGGTGCTATTGTTACTTCGTCTCCATAAGAAAAATCATAATCTAAAGTTCTTCCAAAATAAAAATCTTTTGTTTTATATGTTGCTGCTGTACACATAACATTCCT
>CARBKU010000385.1 GCA_948946035.1 uncultured Clostridia bacterium | reverse complement strand
TATTTTTTCGTATATTTCAGTTTCTCCTATTATATGTATGCTTGCTCTATCATCTTTATCATATACTTCATAAATTAATGGCCAATTTTTAGTAAATATCCACATATAATTTCCTATGTCATCAATCTCAGATTTTTTTAATAGTGTATTACTATATTCTACATTTCTAATTGGTACAAATATTTTTCCTGTTCTTTTATTTTCTAATTTCTTTTTTAATAAATAGAAAAATGTTGAATAATCAGTATCTTCTGTTGGTACTAACATAAAATATTGTTCTGTTATTTCTGAGTAATATATTTGCCACAAATAGTTTCCTTCAAATTTCACTTTAAATGGTAATTTTCTATTTAAATTTGCTTGTTCTTCTTCTATATTTTCTACATCTCTTATTTTAAATTTTCTTAACATATTTAAAAAAGTAGTATGTTTTATAAAATTTTCTTCGCTTTCACTGTCTAAATAGTCTGCTAATGGACTAGCTTTTTTGTATCTTTCTTCTATTGGGTCTAATCTATTTGTAGGTGTTAATAAAATTTGTATATCTTTTATATTAATATATCTATATTGTTTGTATTGCTTTTCTTCATACATTTTAGGAAGACTCATTCTTAAGGGTTTTGTATTTGTTATACTACTTGGAATATTTTCTATATCTAATCCTAGATATTTCATTTTTTCTATTATACCATTACTTTTTTTGTCTTTAATCATTTTATTATTATTGCCTCCTTAATTATTTTATAATATCATAAAAGTTTTTAAATTCGTATCCTTGTTCTCTTAAGTAAGATATGATTTTTGGTAGTGATTCAACTGTTACTTTTTTTGCATATGCATCATGCATTAGTATTACAGCACTATTCTTGTTTTTTATTGTTTCTTGTAACCTTTGTATTTCAAAATCAACTGATAAATTATTTGTTTCTGCATCTCCAGTTAGTACATTCCAATCTACACTCATTATGTCGTTTTGTTTTAATAGTTCGTTTGCTTTGCTCTTTATTTCTCCATATTTTCCACCTACTAATCCTCCTGGAAATCTAAATAGGTGAGAATTGTATTTTGGTACTCCAATTGCTTGTTTTACTGCATCATTACATCTATTAAATTCATCCAATACAGATTCTGGTGACATATAAATTGAAGAATAAGAATGTGTATATCCATGATTTGCTATATAATGCCCTTCGTCATATATTCTTTTTATAATTTCTTGATTTTCTTCTACATTTGACCCTAGCACAAAAAATGTTGCTTTTATTTTTTCTTGTTTCAGTATATCAAGTATTTTGGGAGTTACTATTGATGGTCCATCATCAAATGTTAAAAATGCTCTTTTGTAGTCTGATTTATATATATTTTCTATATTTTCTCTTCCGCTTTTCTGTTAATTCTGGTATTTTTTCTTGCCTTATTCTTCCTTCTTCTGTTCCTATTTCTGCCCTTTTTTGCTGTTCTTGATATTCCATAGCTTGTACTTGAATTTCATATTGTTTATATACTTTGTATCCATTTATTATAATAATTGATTGATTTATTATAAATATTAAATACATTAAAATGCATATACATACTGCTATTAATACCACTTTTACATTATTTATTAAATGTTGCTTTTTATATACTATTAGCTGATTGTTTTCTTCTTCCATTTCTTAACATCCTCTACTACATTTCTTA
>CARBKU010000384.1 GCA_948946035.1 uncultured Clostridia bacterium | reverse complement strand
AATACAAAAGTGTTAACTAAAGAAAATATTTCCCCTCTCGAAATACTAAAGAAAGCTTCTGGAAAAGACTTTAATTTATGTCCAGTTTGCGGAATTGGACATTTAATAAGACCTATTCCAGCATAATAATTTAACAATTCCATACCCTATTAAAAATTGCCTCTTTATTGGGGAGGGGGACTCTATGTCTATTTTACTAAAATTCTATAAAAATTTCAACTTGTAAATTGCTATATTCAAAAAAATGTAGTAAAATAAGAAAAAAAAGAATAAGAGATAAAATTTAAAAAACCCATAATTCAAGAGGTGATACTGGTGATAAAAGAGGAATATTTTGATTCATTAATTTTTGACATGGGAAATTGTAGAAGATGTATAGAATTAAAAAATAGAAATGAAAAAGACTGTTCTTTAATTAATATATATAAAGATAATAAATTTGCGAAAAAAATCCCATCTATATGGACAGATTGGTATAATAGAATTAATGCTAAAATTATGATTATAGGACAAGATTGGGGTCCATTTGTAGATATGAAGCGACTTAATATTGAATATTTACAAGAAGAAAATAAAAATAATTGGATAAGATTAATAGAAACAGAAAAAAGCAGTACAAAGAAAATGTTAACAAAGTATATAGTGGAGTCATCAAAGGGTAAAGTAAACAATTTAGATGAAATATATATAACTAATGCAATTATGTGTGCAAGAAAAGGTACACAATATAGAGGTAATGGTATAGATTTAAAAAAATCCACATATAATTGTAAAGAATATCTAAAAAAGCAGATTGAGATTGTAAAACCAAAAGTTATCCTAACATTAGGGTATTATCCATTAAAATCACTATCAGAATTATATGAATTTAAAATAAAAGATACACTTAAAGCTACAATTCAAAACACACCATTTATAAAAAAAGAAGACTTTACAATAATTCCTTTATACCATCCAGTAGCCCAAATAAAAAAAGAAGAACAACTAGAACAATATAATCGAATATGGGAACACTATTAAAATTCCGCAGTTTGTGCAATTAAACTAAACGAACTAAGTTCTAATTGCCAAGAGCTTCTAGTGGAGTTTTTCTTTGAACTTACTTCGTTTAATTTCTTATTCATTTATAAAGCAGAAAAAATCTGCTTTTTTTGTGCAAATAAAAAAATTTTCGTTAAAATATTGACAACTGTTATATGCTGTTATATAATGAGTATAACAGTTGAGGAGGAAATATGAAAATTATTATTAGTAATAGCAGTTCAACCCCTATTTATCAACAGATTAAAAATGCAATTATAGGTCAAATTATGAATGGAGAACTGAAAGAAGATGAAAAAATCCCTTCTATTCGATCATTAGCACAAGATATAAGAATAAGTGTTATGACAATAAAAAAGGCTTATGATGAATTAGAACAAGAAGGATATATAATTACAAGGCAAGGAAAAGGTAGTCATGTAGCACCAAAAAATACAGAACTTGCAAAAGAACAGGCTCAAAAAGATATAGAAATGTATATAGAAAAAATTGTTGATATTTCTAATAGATTTGAGATAGATGAGAATGATGTGATTGAAATGTTTAAAATACTTTATAGGGAGGAACTGTAATGGAAAATATTATAGAAATTAAAAATTTAAAAAAGAAATATGATGACAAATTTGAATTAGGCGAAATTGATATAAAAATA
>CARBKU010000383.1 GCA_948946035.1 uncultured Clostridia bacterium | reverse complement strand
TTTAAGTAAATATATGTGTAATATATATGATAACTATACAGAATATGTTTGTATTGACAAAAACGGAAATTACTATATATTCACTGAAACAGCCCCAATGAAATTTACATTAAAATTAGACACATATACAATAGATGTACCAGAATTCATAGAAAGATATAACAAAGGAAATGAACAAGTAAAAGTAGGAATGAACATAGAAAAAGTAATACAAGCGCTAAATAACAAAGATTATAACTACATTTATGGAAAACTAGATGAAACATTTAAAAAAGATAATTTTAATACAATTGATAATTTTGAGACATATATGAAAAATAATTTTTTTGAAATAAATAAAGCAGATTATGTAGAATTTTCTAAAGAAGGGGAAATATATATATAAATTAAAAATAAAAGACTTAGAAGAAAATGAAAACTCAAAAGATGTAACTGTTATAATGAAATTACTTGAAGACACAAATTTTGTAATGTCATTTAACGTTAATTAGAAAGGGGAATATGCTTTCTTGCATATATAATAAATATGATAAAGTTAGAAAATATAACAAAATCTTATGGAAGTCATAAAGTAATTAATAATTTAAATTTAACAATTAATGATGGGGAAATATTCGGTTTTTTAGGACCAAATGGAGCAGGAAAAACTACTATTATAAAAATGATGACAGGTATTCTTTCAATTGATGAAGGAGATATAAAAATAGATAATAATAGTATTAGTAAAAATCCAGTAGAGGCAAAAGAAAATTTAGGGCTTATTCCTGACAGTCCAGATATGTTTTTAAACCTAAAAGGAATTGAGTATTTAAATTTTGTAGCAGACATATATAAAGTTGATTCAAAAACAAGAATTGAAAAGATAGAAACATTAGCCAAGAGATTTGATATGTATAATTCTTTAGAAGAAAAAATACAAAATTATTCACATGGTATGAGACAAAAAATTATAATTATAGGGGTATTATTACATACCCCTAAAAACTGGATATTAGATGAACCAATTACTGGTTTAGATCCTAAATCTATATATGATTTAAAGCAAATAATGAGAGAATACGCAGATGAGGGAAATACAGTATTTTTTTCTACACACATATTAGAAGTAGCAGAAAAATTATGCGATAAAGTAGGAATTATTAATAAGGGAAATTTATTATATGTTGGTTCAATAGAAAATTTAAGGGAAGAGTTAAAGCAAAATAAATCTTTAGAAGAATTATTTATGGAGATAATAAAAGATGATTAAAAATATATTATTGCTTACAAAAATATCAACTGCTAATTTTTTTCAAAGTTTTAATTTAATAGATAAAAAAACCAACAAATTAAACAAGAAATCTAGTTATTTTTGGATGTTAGCAATTACATTAGCAGCAGTCTTTTTTGTAAGTTATGAAGTACTAGATACTTTAAAAGAATATGGACAAACAAGGATATTTTTAAATATTTATATGCCATTTATGTTTATTATAATGCTTTTTCAAACTATATTAATATATACAAATATATTTTATTTTTCAAAAGATATAGAAATACTGATGCCATATCCAATAAAACCAGTAGAATTATTATTTGCAAAATTTAATACAGTTTTAAGTTTATTATATGGAACAGAGTTAATTGTTATGTTATTACCAATGATAATGTATGGATTAGATGCTAAAGTAGCATTTGCATATTTCATTAATTTAG
>CARBKU010000382.1 GCA_948946035.1 uncultured Clostridia bacterium | reverse complement strand
ATAATTATGTATATGATGATTTTAAGTCATTATCTAGAGAAAAAGAAATTAAAGTTCAAAGACAAATGAATGAAACAAAAGGTAAAAGAATGCCAGAAAACCATAAAAGTAAAGAAATAAATAGTAATAATGCCAATAGAAGAAAAAGAGAAGTATCTAAAGAAAGAAAAGAAGAAATTTTAAAACAAATGAATGAATTTATAGAAAAGGATATATAAATATAAAAAACATAATATAATTTGGATAGAATATTATATGGCATAAAATAAGAAAAATATGAGAAATGGAGAAGTAAAATGAAATATGATTATTTAATAGTAGGGTCAGGATTATTTGGAGCAATATTTGCATATGAGGCAAATAAAAAAGGAAAAAAATGTTTAGTAATAGACAAGAGAAATCATATTGGAGGCAACATATATACAGAAAATGTAGAAGGAATAAATGTACACAAATATGGAGCACATATATTCCATACAAGTAACAAAGAAGTATGGGAATACATAAATCAATTCGCAGAATTTAATAGATATACAAATTCACCAGTAGCAATATACAAAGACGAATTATATAATATGCCATTTAATATGAATACATTTAATAAATTATGGGGAGTAGTAACTCCAGCTGAGGCAAAAGCAAAAATAGAAGAAGAAAAAAAACAAGCTGGAATTACAGATCCAAATAACTTAGAAGAACAAGCAATTTCTTTAGTTGGAAAAACAATATATGAAAAGCTAGTAAAAGGTTATACAGAAAAACAATGGGGAAGAAAATGTACAGAACTTCCAAGTTTTATAATAAAACGTTTACCAGTAAGATTAATATATGATAACAATTATTTTAATGATAAATATCAAGGAATTCCAATTGGAGGTTATACTCAAATTATAGAAAAAATGTTAAAAGGAATAGAAGTAAGATTAAATTGTAACTTCTTTGAAAACAGAAATGAACTAGAGAATATAGCTGAAAAAATTGTGTTTACAGGACCTATAGATGAATTTTATGACTATAAATTTGGAGAATTAGAATATAGAAGTTTAAGATTTGATACAGAAATCTTAGATGAACAAAATTATCAAGGAAATGCTGTTGTAAATTATACAGAATATGAAATACCATATACAAGAATAATAGAACATAAACATTTTGAATATGATACAACATCTCCCAAAACAGTAGTAACAAGAGAATATCCAGACTACTGGACAAAAGAAAAAGAACCTTATTATCCAATAAATAATGAAATAAATAACAATTTATATGAAAAATATAAAGCGTTAGCAAATAATTCAAATAAAGTAATCTTTGGCGGAAGATTAGGTCAGTATAAATATTATGATATGGATAAGGTAATTGTTGAAGCATTAAATTGTGTAAATAAAGAATTATAGTAAATCAGAACATTTAAACAATATTGATAGAATTCTCCACATTAGCCAGCTATTAATTTAAGGATAAATACATATTTTATTGCTATTTAGACTAATAAAAACAATTTATATAAATTGATATATTATAATAAAATTATTTTTGTTTGGCTCCATACATAAGCCAAGAAATTCTAAATTGCTTTTATGGCACCCTTCCACGTCAAGCGTGAACTCTTTCCATAAAAGCAATTAAAAATTTCTAAACTTATTTCAGTCACATTCAAAAAAATAATTTTATTATAATATATCAATTTTATCGAATATAT
>CARBKU010000381.1 GCA_948946035.1 uncultured Clostridia bacterium | reverse complement strand
TAGAAGAATTAGATTTGAAAAAACAGCCAATGATGAAAGAAACTAAAGCGATATTATTTAATATATTTAGAGATTATTTATCAACAATGGAACAAAAAGAGAAAATTATAAAAATGCAACAAGAAAAAAGAATAAAAAACGAATTGAAGAAAAAACAACAATATGATGTAAAAGTATTTTCAAATAGAGAAAAAAATGATTTGAGTGAAGGAATAGAGCCTAAGTTAGAAATTGTAAAATATAAAGAAAATATTTTAAAAAAGTTTGTTAAAAAGCTAAAAAATTTTTTTAACAAAAATTTCTAAGGGAGCAAAAACTTTTTGTTGGTACAAATTTACTTCTGACAAAATAAAGTAGAGTAGACAAATGCTAAATATATAAATAATTATATATATTTAACAATTTGGCGAATTATTTTTGTTTTAAATTAAAACTTGGAAAATTTTATTATATGGAAAAATTTGTAACAACAAAAAAATTTTTACACTCAATTTCTAAAGAACACTTGAAAAGTGTTTTTTTTTGATATAGAATTGAATTGCCTTAAACAAATAAGGTAATACTAAATAAAAAATGTTGAATAATAGAAAAGATTCAACAATTAAAGGAGGAAAAAATATGTCAGTAAAAGTAGCCATCAATGGTTTTGGACGTATAGGACGTCTAGCATTTAGACAAATGTTTGGAGCAGAGGGGTATGATATCGTTGCAATAAACGACTTAACAAGTCCAGAAATGTTAGCACATTTGTTAAAATATGATTCAGCACAAGGAAAATATGAGAAAGCAGATACAGTAGTAGCAGGAGAAGGAACAATAACAGTAGATGGAGAAACAATTAAAATATATGCAGAAAAAGATGCAAAAGATTTACCTTGGGGAGAAATAGGAGTAGATGTTGTATTAGAATGTACAGGATTCTACACAACAAAAGAAAAAGCGCAAGCACATATTGATGCAGGAGCAAAAAAAGTTGTAATATCAGCACCAGCTGGAAAAGATGTTCCAACAGTAGTCTTTGGTGTAAATGAAAGAATACTAAAACCAGAAGATGAAATTATATGTGCAGCATCTTGTACAACAAACTGTTTAGCACCAATGGCAAAAGCATTAAATGACTATGCAGAAATTCAATCAGGAATAATGACAACAGTTCATGCATACACAGGAGATCAAATGCTTTTAGATGGACCACACAGAAAAGGGAATTTAAGAAGAGCAAGAGCAGCAGCTGTAAATATTGTGCCAAACTCAACAGGAGCTGCAAAAGCAATTGGATTAGTAATTCCAGAATTAAATGGAAAATTAATTGGATCTGCTCAAAGAGTTCCAGTTTCAACAGGTTCAACAACTATATTAGTTGCAGTTGTTAAAGGAAATGATATAACAGAAGAATCAATAAATGAAGCTATGAAATCACAAGCAAGTGAATCATTTGGATATACAGATGAAGAATTAGTTTCTTCAGATGTAATTGGAATGAAATATGGTTCTTTATTTGATAGTACTCAAACTATGGTAACAAAAATAGAAGATGGATTATATCAAGTCCAAGTTGTTAGCTGGTATGATAATGAAAATTCTTATACAAGTCAAATGGTAAGAACAATTAAATATTTTGCTGAAATAGGATAATAGAAAATAAAAAAGAGTTTTAAGAATTTCTATGCAATAGTAATTGCTTAGAAATTCTTAAAACTCAATATTTA
>CARBKU010000380.1 GCA_948946035.1 uncultured Clostridia bacterium | reverse complement strand
TACGAGATCCTGTCATGTGACTGGAGTTCAGACGTGTGCTCTTCCGATCTATTAGTAATCAAAAGGGAAAGATGACATCAACATTAATATTAGTAATTATTTCTAATGCAGTATTTTATTCAATAATAAAATTGGGACAAAACAATAGTAAATTATTTATGCAATTTGACTTTCAAAAATATTTGTCAATTGAAATGGTTACATACTATATAACAACAATAGTACTTATTTCAAGAATAGCTAGATTAGTAGGAAATATTATATTTGGAAAGATATATTTAAAAATAAAAGATAAAATGAGTGTTATATTAACATTAGCTTTAGCTATGGCATTTTTTCTACTAATTTTAGGACATTTTTTGAATGTAGGTTTTATATGTAAAGTTATAATAATGTCATTGGGCTTTTTCTTGATTTTGGCAATAAGGGATTCTTTTCAAGTGTATATTGAAGATGTGGCTTTAGCTATAACAAATGGAGATGAACAACAGAAGGTTATGATTAATATAGAAGTGTATAGAAAAGTTTTTACTTTAATTTTAAGTGCTATGTTTACTTTGATTTTGATGAAATATGAATTGATTGTTATTGAATTTATATTGTTAGGTTTAAGTATTATTGAGATTTTTATTAATAAAAAGTTATATGATAAATTAAGTAAGATATGAATTGTATAAAAATTGTGATTGGGTTATGAATACTATTGAAAAAACTGCCATTTTTTGCTATAATATAAAATATAAAAGAAAATGGAGATAAAAATTATGGATAGAATGAAAAGTTTTTTTAAATACGCTATATGGATAATATTATTTTTTATATTTTCAGAAATTATAATAAATATAGGGCTAAATTCAAGCTATAAAGATTTAAAAAGTAGAAACGAAATTGAACAAGTAAATATAGAACAAGCACAAACAACACTAGTAAATGGAAGAATAAGTGGAACAGTAAAAAATACAGGTCCTAAAGATTTAAATGGAAAGTATCTAAAAATTGACATATATTCAGAAAGAGGTGTACATTTAGGAACTAAATATTTTGAAATTAACAACTTAGATAGAAATGAGACACAAAACTTTGAATTATATTATAAAGCGCACTATGCAAAGTCTTATAAAGTAAGCATAGTAGAAGAAAAGCAAGAGGAAGAATTAGATAAAGAAATTGAATTTTTATCAAAAGATTTAAGTAGACCAGAAATATGGCTAGCAACTATAGTAACATTTTTAATTTTTTGGTAGTTTTTTATAGAAACCTAAAATTGTGTAAGATTGAACTATATATAATTCAATCTTACACAATTTTAGGTTGAACATTAAGGGTCTTATTATTACTATAAATAACCATACCAGGTTTACTGCCCTTAGGTTTTTTAACAAATTTAACATCACAATAATCAACTGGTACATTTGAAGATTCACGAGCTTTACTATGAAATGCAACAATTTGAGCACACTTAATTAAAATATCGTTATTAGGAGTTTTTCCATCAACAAGTAAAATACCATGACTTCCGTGAATATCTTTTGTATGAAACCATAAATCAGTTTTTTTAGCAAACTTTAAAGTCAAATAATCATTTTCTTTATTATTTCTACCAACTAAAAGAGTAAAATTATCAATAGTATATTTTATAGGATTAAAAGATACATTTTTATTTTTAGTAAGGTTAGACTTTTTTACTTTAGGGCTTTTAGTAAAAGTTAC
>CARBKU010000379.1 GCA_948946035.1 uncultured Clostridia bacterium | reverse complement strand
GAAAGACCAACGAAAAATAAAGATTATGTATTAAAAGAGGCAGAAATAATACTTGAAAACTATTTATCAAAAATAGAAACAAATGTGAATAAAGAGAAAAAAAGTATAACAAATAAAAAATATAAAAACTTAAAAAAATATGCATATATATCAAGCTTTATAATATTTTTACAAACAATAATGTTACTAGCTAAATAATCATAAAACACCTTTTCCAAACATATAGTTAAAAAGAAACCAAGGAAGAGGTGTTTTTTATGGAAAGAACAATGAGTGTAGAAGAAAAAATTAGAAGAGCAGAAGAAATCTACGAAAAAAGAAAACAAGGCACAAGCAGGCCAGTTGCTACAGTTAATGTAAGCGATAAAAAAGATGTGAAATTACTAAAAAAAATGATAATACAAATTGTGATATGTATTACCATTTATTTAATAATCTATGCCATAAATAATAATGCATATCCATTTTCAGAAGACTTTACAAATAAAGCAAAGGAAATTTTATCATATGATACTAATTTTGCAGAAATTTATGAAAATATAAAACTAACATTAGTTAATTGGACAAAGAGAAATGAAAATAACAATGAAAGTAACAATAAAAATCAAGAAGAAATAACACCGCCAGAAGAATCAATAGGAGGAGCAGAAGAATCAATAGAACAAGAAAATTTAGAACAAAAAAATGAAGAAAATATAGTGGAAAATGAAGAAGAAAAAGAGGAAGTAAAAGAAAATTTATCTCAAGAAGAACAAGATACTATTAATACAAAAAATACAACAACATTTATAAAACCAATAGAAGGAACAATAAGTTCAAAATTTGGATTAAGAGAGAACGCAACAGGAAGAGTTCCAAAGAATCACACAGGAACAGATATTGCAGCAAATACAGGAACAAAAATAAAATCAGCAACAGATGGAGAAGTAGTACTAGCTTCTGAAGAAGGAGATTACGGTAAACATTTAAAAATTCAAATAGGAGATGTAAGCATAATATATGCACATTGCAATAACTTATATGTGAAACAAGGAGACAAAATAACACAAGGACAAGAAATAGCAGAAGTAGGTTCAACAGGAAATTCAACTCGGTCCTCATTTACATTTTGAAATTAGAATGTCAGAAAGAATAGTTGACCCAGAGAAAATTTTAGAATTGTAGAGGGGAATGACATGAAATTCAGAGTGGATTTAAAAATATTTATATTTATTATTCTATTTTTTTTAACAAGGCAAATAGAAACATATGCTACTATTATGATATTTGCAATAATACATGAATTAGGACATCTAATAGCTGGGCTAATACTAGGAATGAAACCAGAAAAGTTAGAAATAATGCCATATGGATTAAGTATATCATTTAAATTAATGTTAAATGATTATAACAAAAAAGTGAATCAAATCAATAAGATAGAAATAAAAAAAATTATAGTTGCATTGGCAGGTCCTTTAACAAATTTAATTATTATATTAATAGTATGTAGTATAAAACAAAACATAATATCAAATGTAAATATAATATATTCAAACATATTATTAATTATATTTAACTTATTGCCAATGTATCCTTTAGATGGAGGGAGAATACTAAAAAGCGGATTACATATAATCTATGGAAAAAAAGAGTCAGAAAGATATATAAATAATATATCTTATATTACAGTTATCACTCTTACACTAGATCGGAAGAGCACACGTCTGAACTCCAGT
>CARBKU010000378.1 GCA_948946035.1 uncultured Clostridia bacterium | reverse complement strand
TATGATAAAGAAAGAATGCTAATTGATTTAGCTAGAAACAAAAATCAAATTGGATATGACTTATATAAAGAAATTATATCTAATTATAGAAAACTAGCAAATTCATTAGATACACAAAAGATAGAAGAATATTTACAATACTTTGTAAATGGAGATAAAATATTTGAAATAATCCAAGACGAGGTGTTTTAATGGATATATATGAAGCTGTCAATTTAATTAATAATGAAAGTTTAGATAAGGACAAGCTAATAAAATACATAGATATTTTAAAATGTTTAGGAGATTTCCCACAAAGAGTGAATTTAAATATAAAAGAACTTACTTCCGAAGATATGGGAGATTATGAAAGAAAATTAATTAAGTATAATGTTGAAAAGTGTAATGAAAAAATCAGAGTGCAAAATAATGATATTATTGAAGAAGTACAAGCTTATGTGTTAATTCCAAAAAATATTGTTGGAAAAGTTCCAGGCATATTAGCTATACACCAACATAATAGTAATTGGGAGATTGGAAAATCTGAAGTCGTTGGATTAACGAATGATGAAATGTATTCTTATGGATTAGATTTAGTAAAACAAGGATATGTTGTCATTGCACCAGATATATTATGTTTTGAAAGCAGAATGGGAAACGATGAATACAAAGAAAATAAAGAGGCACATAGATTTTTTGAAAGGTTTCAGGCAATCAAATATCTTAATAGGGGGTCCACACTACAAGCAAAAACTTTATCAGATTTAAGTAGGACAATAGATGTACTTTGTAGTTTTGATTTTGTAGATTCTAATAGGATAGGTACAATAGGACATTCTCTTGGAGGACAAGAAGCAATATGGATTTCGTGGTTTGATGAAAGAATAAAAGTTGCAGCATCTTCGTGTGGAACAAGTTGTATAGAAGATTTTCTAGCGAATGGTTATCAAAATAATGCATGGTTGTGTATTCCTAATTTATTAAAATATTGTGATATGGATAGTATTATTGAGACAATTGTTCAAAATAGAAAATTAATTATGACAAGTGGATTGAAAGATGATAGACATTGCCCTTTGACAGGAATTGATAAAATTGAAAATACAGTTGGAAATAATCCTAATTTTAAATCAATTAGATTTAATGATGAACATAAATTTAACAATGCAGAGAAGGAAGTAGTTTATGAATTTTTGAAAGAAGGTTTAAAAAAAGAATAGCAAGGAAAGGGGAATTTCGATGAGCAAAATAATAGCAATATGTGGAAAAATATGTAGCGGAAAAACATATTATGCAAATCAAATTAAAGAAAAAGAAAATGCAATCATTTTATCAACTGATGAAGTTACATATGATTTAACTAATAATAAACAGGGCGAGAACTATGAAGAATTTGCAAATAGAGTAAATAATTATTTAAAAAAGAAATCTGTGGAACTTGTAAATATTGGTTGTAATGTTATTTTAGATTCGGGATTTTGGACATCAATTAACAGAAAAGAAACTACAGATTATTATAAATCTCGTGATGTTAATATTGAATGGCATTATATAGATATTGATGAAGAATCGTGGTATAAAAATATTGAAGAACGTAATAAAAAAGTTTTAGCAGGTAAAGGTGGATTTGATTTCTATGTGGATGAAGGTCTTTTAAATAAGATTTTATCAAAATTTGAAATACCAGATAGGAATGAAATTGACTTTTGGTATACTTTTAAAAGAGAAGTAATAAACAGCTTATAAA
>CARBKU010000377.1:441-1739 GCA_948946035.1 uncultured Clostridia bacterium | reverse complement strand
TGAATATAAAAAAGTGTCCTTATAAAAATTGTACAAAAAAGTATTGACAATCCATCTTTTTAATGCCATTGCATATGGATATGAATTTTTACAATTTATTTTGCTTACTTCTCCAACCTCATATAATTTCTGTTCTTTATTTATGTATGAATATACTAGTGTCCCTTCATATCCTTCTTTATCTATAATTACACTTTCTGGATTAAATTTTTTGTTTTCATCTAACTTGTCATTAATCTTCAGGCAACCTGTATGACTTATTATTAAGCCTGTATATTGCATTTTTCCTGTTTTGGTTTCATTCATTAAAATCCAAAAATCTGCTTCTGTAAGTCCATATTCTTTTTTTTCTATTAGTTCAATTGCTTTTTCTCTTGCTTTTTTATATTTAGTACTTTGCAAAACTTGTATATATTCTCCTTTTTTTGTTGAATATTCTTCTTCTTTTTCATCAAACATATCTAATCCTCCTCCACTTCTTCTTTTATCCAGTTTCCACTAAAGAACCAATCTACAGTTTGTTCTATATTTTCTAATTGTTCTATTGTCATTTCTCCATTATTACCGCATTGGTTTTATTGTTATTCCTAATTTTCTTAGTGCAAAATCTTCTGCCATAAAATCTTCTATAATTTCATTTGTTGTTATTTCTCTGTATCTATATTTCTTTTCTTTTATCATTCTTCTCTCCTTATTGATTTCTACTTTTGACATTTTATGTTAATTGTTATATAATATATATGATGCATGTTGTTGAAATTTTTGTTTTGCTAGGAGGTATATTTATGACAACTATTGACTATACGCTTGTAAAAAACGTTGTAAAATACTATAACGACAATCGCTCTACTTTGCGTGAAACTGCAAACCATTTCGGAATTAGTAAAGATACTGTACATAGCTACTTAACCAAAATTATGCCAAATTCCACATCAAGAGAAATATTAGATTATAATAAATCTGTACGGCATATAAGGGGCGGTTTAGCAACTAAAAACAAAAAATAATCTATGGCGGTCAAATGACCGCTGTCTTTTATTTGACACAATTAACTTTTCAATGTATAATTAAGTAGAAATCATATATTTATTTATGTAATTTTTTTGAACTAATTTTGTGATTGGTAGTCTGAAATTAGTTCTTTTATTATTTTTGTACTTTGTGTTTTTATATTGTTTAATATTAGATTCTTATTTTTCTTTTTAGTTTCTTCTGAGTATCCTTTATTGTCTATTTCTTGTAATTCATTTATTTGTCTTTCTACATAAATCCTTCCCCAAAAACTTCTATTCCTTCTC
>CARBKU010000377.1:0-431 GCA_948946035.1 uncultured Clostridia bacterium | reverse complement strand
GTCTTGTAAATCTTCAATATCTTGTTCTTTAGCTTGCATTATTTTGTCATGTGTTTTTTTTATTTATAAACATTTTTTCTTTCATCTCCTTTCTTGTAAAATTTTGTAATTTATTGTATACTCTCACTAGAAAGCGAGGTGTATTACTATGTTTGACTGGATTTTAACTTTATCTAGTTCTGATAAAATAGAACTTTTCTCTGCAATTGCTAGTTTGACTACTTCAATAATTGCTATAGTTATCTCTGTTATTACTTTAAAAAAATCGAGCAATGCTATTATTGAAAGTTCTCGTGCAAATATAATGTTATATTTCGATATTTCAACTAAAGCTAATTCTTATATAGTTCTAAAAAATTTTGGTAACTCTATAGGTAAGATAACTAAAGTAGAAATATCTCCAAAACTTGATTATTCCAAATCTCCTAATT
>CARBKU010000376.1 GCA_948946035.1 uncultured Clostridia bacterium | reverse complement strand
GTAATAAAAAAAGATACACCAGACTCAGTTTTATTTTCAGGAGGAGTAGATAGTTCAGCTATATTATATCATTCACATAGATACAATCCAGATGTTATGGGAATTACAGTAGGAGTTAAAGGAAAAGAAACATCAGATATAGAATATAGCAAATTGGTTTCAAAAGAATTAGGAATAAAAAATCATCATATTTATTATGTAGAACCAGAACAAGTAAAAAATATGGTGGAAACATCTGTAAAAATACTAAAATCATTTAACCCAGAATGGATTAGTTCTACAACTACACTGTTATTAGGGACAATGTATGCAAAAAATAAAGGGCTTAATAGCATTTCTAGTGGAGAAGGGGCAGATGATTTATTAGGAAGCTTTCCATTTTTTACAAATTGGAAGGGGAGTTATGATGAACTAGATAAAACAATAAGAACTAGATTAGATGAAATTGTTGTTATGTCTGATGTAATTGCAAAAAGTATGAAAATGAAATATATTGCGCCATTTCAAGAGGATGCTGTAAAACAAGAAATTCTTTCAATACCAATAAAAGAAAGAATGAAACAAGAAGGAGTTATTAGAACAAAATATCCATTAAGAAAAGCATATGAAGATACATTACCACAAGCCTGTATTACAAGACCACAAACAATGGCTTTTACAGGTTCAGGCATTTATGAAACAATTAGAAGTATACAAGATGACATATCACCACAAGAGTATGTACAAGCTAGTCAATCAATTTTTCAATTTAAAAGTAAATTTGAGTATGCTCTATTTAAATTGTATCAAAAACATTTTGATTTTAAACAACAACTAGATGGAAACGGTTGTGTTCATTGTGGTAGCGGAATGGGAGGCAATATGATTAACTGTAAAATTTGTGCTACTCTACAAATTGATGGAAAGGAACTTGAATTTAATGGACGATGAAGGTGTGTTTGGAGCAGAAGGAATTGTTATACATGGAGATAAAATAGTTTTAGGAATGCAAAAACCAAAAAGATGGTATCAATTAAAAAATGGAGAAACAGCAAGTATTGTAAAAACATTAGGAGGAGCAGTTGAAGAAGAAGATAATAAAAGTACAAGAAACGCATTAATAAGAGAAATATTAGAAGAAGTAAAAGGAATTACTACTAATGACATAAAAATGAGTAGGAAGCCTGTTTTTACAAAAGAAATAAAAATGAAAGATTTAAATCCATATGAAAAAAATTCAGATTTAAAAATGAAAGCTGATTTTTATTTAATAGAAATTTCTCGGTTCTTCTAAAATATATCCAAACGATTTACCAGCATTAGTAGAAATTCCAATTGAACGTTTTTGTAAAATGGATTTGTCTAGTGATTCTCCCTTTTGGTATATTAAAAATTATATGATAAAAGGAGAACAACAATTAAATGTACCAGAAAAATATGCAATTATGGCACCAAAAGAAATTAAAGATTTTTTAAGGCAAAGAGGAGATGAAGAAAGATAAGTAAAAAAAATATAGCATTTGATTTTGATGGAGTAATAGCTGATACAACAGCAAAAAAGAGAGAATGGTTAAAAGAAAGAAATATCATTTTAAAAAATGTTGATAAGACTAATTTTTATAATTCGTTAAATTATATTATTGGAGAAAAGCAAACAGATAAAATTTATAATCAAATGTCAGAAAGTATATTTACTAAAAAAGTACTAATGGAAACAAAACCAATAAAAGATGCTGTTAGCACAATTAAAAAGTTGTCAAAA
>CARBKU010000375.1 GCA_948946035.1 uncultured Clostridia bacterium | reverse complement strand
ATATGAGTTAAATAATCTGGGGAAAAAATAGAAAGAAAATTTTAAAAAATATAGAAAAACAAAAGCACTAAGTATATAATTTGTTTTGACAGAAACAAGTATATGTGAGGTGCTTTTGTTTATGAATATGTTATCAAATGAAAAGATGAATTTCAAGAGTTTAGAAGAAAAAACTTTCAAAGAAATGATGAAATTAGGAAGAGAAATAATACAAGATGAATTAAGGATGTTAGATAAATTAATAAAAGACTACAGAGATAAAGAAATTTTTGTACCAAAAGATTTCAACCAACAACAATAAAAACAAAATTAGGAGAAATACCGATATCTAGAAGAAGATATAAAATGGTAATAAATGGTAAAGCGAAATGGGTATATCTTTTAGATGAATTGCTAGAAATAAAAGATTTTGGATTGTATTTACAAGGAATAGTAGAAATGGTACAAGAGAAATAACAAAAAAATCATATAGAGAAACAGCAAAAACAATATCAGAAGATACAGACAACACAATATCACATACAGCAGTAAGAAATATAGTTTTAAAGTTGGGAGAGAAGATAAAGAAAATAGAAGAAGAAAAAATAAAATTGTATGAAGAAGGAAAAATTGAGGGAGAAAAAGAAACGCAATATATATTTTGTGAACATGATGGAATATATATAAAAAAGCAAAAGTCAAAGAAAGACAAAGGAAAGAAGAAATTAAAAGTAAAACATTTCAAAAAGAAAAAAGGAAAAAAGAAGAAAAATGGAATCGAATTAAAAATAGCGGTAATTCATGAAGGAAAAGAGCCAAGATATACAAATGATTACAAATTAAAAAAAAAATAATAGTAGGAACAGTAGGTAAAGCGAAGGACTTAAAGAAAATAGAAGACACAATAATAGGAACAACATATAAAGAACATACAATAAAAAAAACAGTAATAAATGGAGATGGAGCAGATTGGACAGGAAGTATAGTAGAAGGAGCAAAAGAAATATTCCAATTAGATATGGCACACATACAAAAGAAAATATATATGGCAGTAAGTGAAGAAGAATACTTAAAGAAGATGCAGGATATTGTATATATAGAACAAGCAAAAGATATATTTAGTTTAATATATAATTACAAAGTAGAATTAGAAGCAGATGGAAAAACAGCAGAATTAGAGAGAGTCAAAGAATTAGATGAATACTTAAGAAATAATGAAAAGGGATTACAGAGGTATCAATATAAGTTAGGATATAAAGAAGAACAACTAGAAGAAATAAAAGAAGAATTACCATCATTAGGATCAGAAGAAAGCCAAATGTATTGTGTATGTAGAGACAGAATGAAGAAAAATAGAACAAGTTGGTCAGTAATAGGAGCAGAATCATTATTAAAAGTAATAATGAACAAGATGAATGGAACAATAACAGAAATAATAACGAATAAAGCAGAAAAGAAAATAAAAGAAGAACTAGAAAGTAGGATATCAGAACTAAAAGTGGTAAAAAAGAAGAAAGAAAATAAAATAATATATGCAGGAAGATATGAAATAGCAAATAATTTTACAGGACGAGCAAAACAGCATGTACTAGACTTATTAAGAGATAAAAAGTGTAGGAATTAATGTTAATAAACTAAAGAAAGAGGTCAAAAAAATAGCAAAATTTGGCTTATTTGAGTTGAATTTCAATAAAAAATATAGTAGACTAAATATAGTTTAAATCAAGGAGAAATCAATCAAATTATAGGTTAGAGCTTAAAAAT
>CARBKU010000374.1 GCA_948946035.1 uncultured Clostridia bacterium | reverse complement strand
AAAGTTTTGTGTTTCTTCTGTTTCTATTGCTCTTAATAGTAAATCTTCATTTTGGTACGTTTCTTTTAAATTTTCTTTATATTTTTTTAATTCTTTTTCTGATAATTTTCCTAATTCCTTTTTAGAAATATCTTTTATATTATACATTGCTTCTAATTCTTCTTTATAGATTCCTTTTGCTATTGCTACTTTTATTTTATTGAAAAATATATATGGTTTTCTTTTTACCGATAAATCTTGATTTTTATTCCACACTACTAAATGACAATGTGGTCTTTCCTTTTTAGCATGAAATGATGCCACCCATTCCATATCATTTATTGATATTTTAAATCCCTTTGATATTTCTAAGATTCTTTCTTCAATTAAGTTTTTCCATGCTTTTTTATTCATAAATCCATGTTGTATCGCATCTTCTTCTCTTATGCAAATTGCTGTTTTGAATATATCAATATTTTTATTGGATATATTTTGAATATGCTTTTTAATAGTTTCAAGTTCTAACATTTCTACTTCATCTGTATCTAATATATTACCAAATATTCCATGTACATCATGCCCATTATCTGCTCCACTTCTTATTGCAATATAATTCACATGTAACTTGTCTATATAGGCTTGTAAATTTTGTTCTTTTCCTTTTCCATTGTATTTATTGTATATTTCTTCTTTATTTAACCATTTAAAAATTATTCCGCCTTTATACCTATCAATTTCCATTTCAAACTCCTAAATAATATTATCAAAATCTAAATCATCTGGTATCATTTGTCTTATATCTTCATCTAAAAATTTATTTTTCACTACTCCATAGGCTAATTTATTTGCTAAATCTATTTTTTCTTTTAAAAACTCTTTGCTTTCTTCTGACTGACAAATTTTAGATAAAAAATAGGCTTGTAAAAATAAAGATGCATAAGATGATTTTCCTGCTTTTGCTAATAACATTAACATTCTTTCAAACTTCTTTCCTAATTTATTATCTATTGCTTTTCCCATAATTTCAGTAATATCATCCACATCTTCTTTTAACATTTTAACTTTAAAAAATTCATTTAATGCTACATTTACTATTTCACTTTCACTCATATTAGTTTTGGCTTTATATCTTATAACTTTTTCTTTTAAATTTTTAGGTATAACTGCAAATATTTTCTCGCTTTTGCTTTGCTTTTTTATCTCTAGTTTACTACTCATATATAATCGCTCCTGCTTTAATCTTCTTCTTCCTCATCATCTTCTTCAATACCATCTATTTGATTTTGGCTCACTTTATTATTGTCTACAATATCACTAAACCATCTCGTACCAATAGCAAATCTTGGTATTGCTACTCTACTTACTTCTTTTATATCTTCTAGTTTTATACTTGCAATGTTTAAATCATCTGGATAAGCATTACGATCTGTTAGTCCATATTCTTTATTCATAACTGAACCTTTTGTAATGAATATAGATAGTGGTTCTCTAATACCACCATAGTTATTAAACCATTCTATTAATTTTTGTATATTTTCTTTTGATGTGTCAAATCCTTCTAATGTAAATGCACTTCCATTGTATAATTCATCTAATTCATCTTTTGTTTTAACTTCTATTTTATTTATTTTAATTTCATTTTCCATTATAAAATTCTCCTTATATTGTTATTTTTTATATAATTTCTAAAGGCAGGAAAGAAATACAGAGTGTATTTCATAAATACATAGAAAAACAAGTTTTCTAGTTATCTGTATCTAAACAAA
>CARBKU010000373.1 GCA_948946035.1 uncultured Clostridia bacterium | reverse complement strand
TAACTAAAGAAAATATTTCCCCTCTCGAAATACTAAAGAAAGTGTCTGGAAAAGATTTTAATTTATGTCCAGTTTGTGGAATTGGACATTTAATAAGACCTAGTCCAGCATAATAATTTACAATTTCATACCCTCTCAAAATTGCCTCTTCATTGGGGAGGGGGACTCTATGTCTATTTTACTAAAATTTTATAGAAATTTCAACTTTAAAATTGATATATTCAGTAAAGTGTAGTAAAATAAGAAAAAAAGAATAAGAGATAAAGTTTAAAAACTCCATAGAAAGTCCGCAGTTTGTGCAATTAAACTAAACGATGTAAGTTTTATCTGCCAAGAGCTTCTAGTGGAGTTTTTTTCTTAAACTTACATCGTTTAATTTCTTATTCATTTGTTGCTTTGATTAATAGCAAAAATCTGCTATTTTATATAAAAAACGAAAAATTTAATAAATTTTGTAACGAATTTCAATTTTGTACGTCATATATACAAAAGGAGGATAAAAGTTATGCAGGATATTGAAAAAATATACGAAGAATATTTTTATACAGTAAACAAATATCTATTCTGTTTAACTCATAATAATGATATCTCTGAAGAACTTACACAGGAAACTTTCTATAAAGCAGTAAAGAAAATAGATACATACAAAGGCGAATGCAAAATGTCAGTATGGCTATGTCAAATTGCTAAAAATCTATGGTATGATGAATGTAGGAAGAATAAAAAAAATATAATCACTGAAGAAAATAGCTTATTTGATTTAAAGACACTATATACAGTAGAGGAAGAAGTAATTTCAAATGATGAGAAAATGTCATTGTACAAAAAAATGCAATTATTAGATGATAAAACTAGAGAAGTAATGTATTTACGAATAAGTGGTGAATTAAGTTTTAAAGAGATTGGCATTATTTTGAATAAAACAGAAAACTGGGCTAGAGTAACATTTTATCGAGGAAAGAATCAATTAAAGGAGGTTGATTGATATGAAAGAGATTAAAAATTGTAAAATTGTTCAAGATTTATTACCAAATTACATTGATGGATTAACTAATGAAGAAACTAATTTATTTATTGAGGAACATCTAAAAGAATGTAGCAAATGTAAGCAAATATTTGAAAATATGAAACAAGATTTAACTGTTGATAAGCCTACTAGAAACTCAAGAGAAGTAAAATATATTAAAAAATACAATATAAAATTAAAAGTTTTAAGATTTACAGTATTTATTTTATTAATAATTGCTTTAGGAGTTATGACAAATTATTATTTTACTATGAGAAATGCTTATTTTAAAGCTTCAAATATTATGGTTGATATGGTTAAAGAAGGAATGTATCCAGATACATTTTATGCAATTATAGAAGAAATATCGGATCCTGGAGTTTATGGTTTAAAAGAAATAAAAATCAAAGGATTAAATATAAACGATAAAAATCATAGAGATAAATATAGTTTTATTATACCTTTGGATAATATAGGAGATAATTTTAAAATTAAATGGAATGGAAAAGATATTAGTTTTGAACAACTAAAAGTAGGACAAACTGTTGCCATATATAATTATGAGGATATGTCAAAAATTGGAGTACCTGAAACATTACATAATAATGAAGAGAGAACAGATGGAGAACTAAGCCAAGTAAGAATGATAGTAGTTTTAGATGATATATTATAAATAAATTTACCTAAACGAAAAATTACAATTTTGTAGTTTGAAAGATTTATAGTAAGTGTGCGCCCAGCAAAGGG
>CARBKU010000372.1:1395-1759 GCA_948946035.1 uncultured Clostridia bacterium | reverse complement strand
TAAAAAAAAATAACATTACAAGAAATATTCCAGAAGAAAAAGAAGTACTTACAAGAATATTTTTAGACGGATTTCAACCAATAAATAGTAAAACATACTTTATTTTAAAAGACTTAGACTATATATATGAATTTTTATCAAACAAAATCGAAGGCTATATGAATGATTTTGAAGTACTTGTAACAGATAAATTTAAAAGTCAAAAAATTAGAGAGGCAAGAATTCCAAATGTTGGAATAAGGCTAAACAATGGATTATTAGAATTAGATATTTCAAAAATAAATATAGATATCGATGAAATAAAAAATGTACTAAAAAATTATAATGTAAAGAAAAAATACTATAAACTAAAAAATGGAGATTT
>CARBKU010000372.1:0-1385 GCA_948946035.1 uncultured Clostridia bacterium | reverse complement strand
ATAAAACTCAAAAAATATCTACAACAAAAAATGATGAATTTACTAAACTAATAAATAATGTAGATAATAAGAACTTTTCTGATAGTATTGTAATAGATAAAGAATTTGAAAATATATTAAGAAGTTATCAAAAAACAGGTTATAAATGGTTAAAAACCTTAGAAAGCTATGGATTTGGAGGAATACTTGCAGATGACATGGGACTTGGTAAAACATTACAAGTAATTGCACTACTATCTTCAAACCTAAAAAACAAAAAAAGAAAACCATCAGTAGTAGTATGCCCTAGCTCATTAGTACTAAATTGGAAAGCAGAAATTAACAAATGGTGTAAAAAAATAAAAGTCTTAATAGTTAAAGGAATGGCAGAAAATAGACATGAATTAATAAAGGATTTAAAAAATTATGACTTAGTAATAACATCATATGATTTATTAAAAAGAGATATTGAAGAATATGAAGATAAAGAATTTAAATACATAATTGCAGACGAAGCTCAATATATAAAAAATTCTTCAACACAAAATGCAACAGCATTGAAAATGTTAAAAGGTGAAAATAAATTTGCTTTAACAGGAACACCAATAGAAAATTCAATAGCAGAATTATGGTCTATTTTCGATTTTATAATGCCTGGATATTTATATAATTATAATAAATTTAAAAAGAAATTTGAGCAACCAATATTAAAAGAAGAAGATACAGAAACACTTAATAGATTAAAAACATTAATAACCCCATTTATTTTACGAAGAATAAAAAAAGATGTATTAACAGAATTACCAGATAAAAATATAACAATAATGAACAATGAAATGACAAATGAACAAGAAAAAATTTACTTATCTTATTTAGCACAAACCCAAAAAGAAATATCAGAAGAACTTAGCCAAAATGGATTTGAAAAAAGCAAATTTAAAATTCTAATGCTTCTTACTAGATTAAGGCAAATTTGCTGTCATCCAGGACTATTTATAGATAATTATAAAGGCGAAAGTGGAAAATTAAGTCAATGTATGGATATAATAGAAGATGCTATAGAATCAGGACACAAAATATTATTATTTTCAAGTTATACATCAATGTTTGAAATAATGGAAAAAGAACTTGAAAAGAAAAAGATAAATTATTATAAACTAACTGGAGGAACAAAGGTTGACAAAAGAGTAGAAATGGTAGAAAATTTTAATAAAAATAATGATATTAAATTATTTCTAATTTCATTAAAAGCTGGTGGTACAGGTCTAAATTTAACAAGTGCAGATGTAGTAATCCATTATGACCCATGGTGGAATGTATCAAGCGAAAACCAGGCAACTGATAGAGCATATAGAATTGGGCAGAAAAATAGTGTACAAGTTTATAAACTTATTACAACAAATTCA
>CARBKU010000371.1 GCA_948946035.1 uncultured Clostridia bacterium | reverse complement strand
AAAAGCATATACAGAGATTTTAACAATATTAAATTATATACCACAAGAAGAATACGAAAAAATCCCAAAAGAGGTAATACAATTTTATCAAGAAAATTGTGATAAAGAATATAAATTTATATTTGACATTTCAAAACCTTTAGAAGAACAAAAAATGTTAAGAGAAACCAATGTAATAATAGTAGAATTATTTAAAAATTATTTTGCTACACAAACTCAAAAAGAAAAGTTACAAAAGATATTAATATTAAACGAAGAACAGAAACAAGAAGAACTAAGAAAAAAATATAATCCAGATGAAATATTTAAAAATAGGAAAAATAATAAAAATTATAATATGTAGTTAATTAAAGTATTATAGCTAGTAAAATATTAAAGGAGCAAATATATGATTATAGATGTAGTAGATTTAAAATTAGAATCACTTAACTTTTCCAAAAGTTATGATCCAGAAAGGCAAAAAAGAGGAAAAGCATTATATAAGAATGAATATGTACAAGTTACAAGTGTAGATAAAATAGATGATAGCAATTATAAAGTAATTGCAAATGTAGAAGGAATTTATGGCTATTATAAAGTAGAATTAAATATTAAAGGAAATATGGTAAAAACAAGTAGTTGTACATGTAAAGATAATGAAAAAGGAAACATATGTAAACATATATTAGCAACATGTTTAGAAACAATACAGCCACATACACCAAGTACAATTGAAGGAAAAAGAAAACTTTTAGAAAAGCAAAAAAAAGAGAGAGAAGAAGCATTAAAATTATGGCAAGAAAGAAGAAAAGAAGAAGAAAAAAGGCGTGAATATGAAAGAAAATACTATAATGGATTACGTACAATTGAAGCATATAAAGACACAAAAGTACAATTTGATTTATCATCAGAAAGACTTAATATAAATGATGTATATGAAAAAGCAAAAATAGAAGCAGAAAGCCAAAGCAAATTACCAATAAATCTTGATACATCTATTAAACTTGAACCTAAAATAGAAATAAAAGATTCTTCAACTTTAGAAGTGAATTTTAAAATAGGACAAACAACAATGTATATACTAAAAAACTTAAAAGAACTATATGATGCATACTCATTAAAAGAACCAATAAGTTTAGGAAAAAAGTTGAATTTTATACCTAAAAGAGAAAATTTTGAAACAGAACAAGATAAAAAATTATTCGATTTTGTTATTAAATATGCAGAAATAGTAAAATACAGTGAAGAAGCAAATAGTTCTTATTACTACTCAGGTTTATCAAATAAAACTTTAAACATTTTTGGAGAAAAACTTGACGAATTCTTTGAAATTATGAAAAACAAAGAATTAATTGCTAATCAATATTATGAAGGAGAACAAAAATATATCTATACAGGTGAGGAACTAGACTTAAAATTAAGTTTAAAAAATAAAACAAAAAATGAATATATATTAAAAATGGAAATAGGAGGATTTTCATATATTTGCTCAAATAAAAAAATATATATTTTAAATAAAAATAAAATATATGTATTAGATAAAAAAGAAAATGAAGAACTTCTAAAAATGTTAAAATTTTTAGAACATGATAAAGAAATATTAATTCCAAAAGATAAAATTGATGAATTTTCAACATTTGTCTTACCAAAAATTGATAAATATATGGAATTAAACAATTTACCAGAAACATATGCAAAAGAAGGAATAATAGTAAATAAACTATCATCAAAAATATTTTTAGATTTAGATGATTCAGGAAATATTACTTTACAATTAAAATT
>CARBKU010000370.1 GCA_948946035.1 uncultured Clostridia bacterium | reverse complement strand
AGCATATTGTTATATTGCGTATAATGAGTGTTCATATATTGAATTAATATATATTCTTCTTTTATTGTAAATGCTACAACATCTTTATCTTCTTTATGACTTTTAGGCTTTTCTATTGGATCAATACTAAAATCTAAAGCAATTTCTTTATCTATAATATGCTTTTTATAAGCTAAATCAAAAGCATTTTTTATTATGCTATATTCCTTTGATATAGTGGAATTAGATTTGTGTCGTTCTGCTTGTAAAAATCTCTCAATTTCATTCCTAGTTACATTTTAAATAGGTTTGAACATAAAGTTATATGCACTACAAGCTTTTATTGTTTGCATATTTCTATTATAACCAGAGCCATGAGTTGCTGAAAGTTTATATTTGTTTTCCTCAATTTCTTTAGCTAATTCAATAATTGAGACTTCATTTGGTGTATAAATAGTTTCTTTAATTCCTTCTTCTTTGTTTTTTATATATTGTGCTTTCAACTTTTCTAAAACAATTTCTTTAGATTTACCAGAAAATGATTGTCTAATAGCTTTTCCTGTATTTGCATTTATTCCAAGCTTTAATAATCTTCCTTCGTATTCATCATAAAAATTAAACTTATCACATAAAGAGTTATTACTGCAATTCTTGCACTTATTACATCTTTCCATAGTTTCTTTATTTCTACGATTTAAGCATAAATTCTTATGATTGCAATTTTCACATATAGGACAAATGCTTTTCTTTGGATTCTTTATAAACTTTTTTCTTTTTCTAATTGTAATAACATAGTCGATACCTTCGACAAAATCTTTCTTCTTGCTCATTTTTACTCCCTTCATAAAAATTAAGGGAATGTCTTGCAAGTAAATACTTACTTGTGCTATAATAATTTTGTGAGTTTATAGGGAAGACATTCCCTTGTACTTAGTAGAGGTTTAGAAGTGCGATTTCTAAATCTCTTTTGCTTTCTAACAAATAATATGCCTAGAACTCATATAATTGGATAAAGCATTTGCTTCAATTCCAAAACCTCTGCCATATTTCTGTGCTGGAAAATCAGCTCTATGAAATAGCTCTAAACATTTTACTCTACCAATATGAAACATTTTGCAAATATCTGCAGTAGTATAAATAATTGGCATTGGTTTTTCTTTAATTCGTGTTTGATTCATTAGCAATTCCTCCTCTCATTGTTGTCAAATTTCTCAATTTCTATTGCATAATTCTTTGTTTTGTAGTATTATTATAATAGGTAGTGAGAAATTTTCAAATTTGTTTTTGCATTGTTATTATATAACGTGTATTATGGTTTGTCAACAAATTTTGAAAAGTTTTTGTAAGTTTCTCACAAATATATGAAAAAGGAGAAATAAAAAATGTATAAAAAGCCTAACTTACCAATGGATTCTGGGTTTGGTATATGGTTTAATAAAAAAGAAAAATCTGAATACTATGTTACTCCACTTTACTTTCATAGAATAAAAAAGGTAAAATACATATATAATAATTTTGATACTATAAAACTAACTAATAATATAAAAAGAAATTCAATCTTTCGTAACAATACCGATTATTTTAATCCTTATACTGAAAGATATGGTAGGTTTTTTATTAATTTTTTAAATGCCGATTTCTCTTCATATAAAACTGCTTATAATACTTTCTTTGCGTTTTATGGTATAGAATTGTTAAAAGAGTATTCAAAAAATCTTCTTTTAAAATATTCATATACAACTAAAGAAGATTTTTATCAGGAATTAGAAGAATTATTTAATAATTG
>CARBKU010000369.1 GCA_948946035.1 uncultured Clostridia bacterium | reverse complement strand
TTTAAAAATTGTATCTTTTTCACTTCTCTTATGATAAAATTTAATTATAGTTATTTTTCTAAGAATTGTTTATTGTTTTTACACATAGAATATAACATTTTTAGGATTTTTGTATAACAAGCAGTTAGGCTTTCGTAATAGTGTTTGCCTTCTGCTTTTTTACTTTGTTAATAGATTTTTAGCCATATCTGAAAGATTTTTTGTGTCTTCATGTTCTTTATTAACTCCTGGATATGAATTAGTTGAAGCTCTCTTTATTGTTTCTGCTAGTCTTTTATAAAAGTTTAGATTTCTTCCATTCGTTTTGTATAAATTGTTATACAATGCATCAATTCGCTTTTCTCTTACTATTTCTGCATGTGGAAATTCTTTTTAAAATCTCTCCTTTATTTATAATATTTACCTTATAAAATTTGTAAAATTAATTGTTTCTTGTTTTTGAAGTTTAATGCCTTTTTCTTTTCCTGCTTCTATACATTTTAGATAATAAGCCATATTTCTTCCTAGTATTCGAATGGCTTGCATGCCTTCTTCATCTTTTTTTACATCTTCTGGTGCCTGACCATGTACCATATTCCAATATCTTGATGAAATAATTGGCATTTGTGTAATTCCAAAGTATTTGTTTAGTTGGTCGTAAGTTGCTGTTGTTCCTGCTCTCCTTGCTGAAATAACTATATTTCCTGTTGCTCCTGCATAATGTACTGGACTTCCAAATATAAATCCATCTGCATCTTTTGCTTTTTCTATAAATTCATTTACTACATCATCAAAAACACATCTACCAAGTTCTTTGCATTTTTTACAAGCTATACATCCTCCTACTAGTTTTAGCACAATCCAAAATATTTCTGTTTCGATTCCTTCTTCATTTAATGTTTTTGCAACCTCATGTAAAGCTATATGGCTAAACCAGTTGTCTTTTTTAGCTCCATGCCAATGCTTTACATTAGCTGGAATAACTACTACATCTCCTACCTTTAGACTCTGTGCTTCTTTTCCTTCTTCTTGATACCAACCTTGTCCATCTACACAAATAATTATTTGACCTCCACCATTTGTACTATGATGTATATGCCAGTTATTTCTACAACTTGGTTCAAATGTTACATTTGCTAAGAATACTGCTGATTTTCCTTGTTTTGTTAATGGGTTTAAATATGAATTTCCTATAAAGTATTGGGCAAAAGTTGTATTAGGTTCTCCCATTCCAAAAACTCCACCATGAGCTTCTTTTATATTTTCATCTGAATATACTTCTTTTATATTTTTTATATCGTTTTTATAAATACTTATTATACTTGTAAATAATAGTATTATATCTCCCATAACTAAAAACCAACTTTGATAATATGAGTAATATAATCCATATAAAATACCTATTGTTATTCCAGAAATTCTTACTAATTTAATATTATTATGCCATATACAATATGTTCTGATGATTGATCCTATTGTTGGTAATATAGATATAAGTCCATTCCATGTATATACACAATTTCCAATAATAATGCTTTCAAATATGATAAGTATTATTAATATATTCTTTTATTTATCTTTTCACTTTGTATAAATATAAAAGTTCTTATAAAATTAACTATACACAATACTGCTCCAGTAAATGCATTTATTATAAAACCGTATATTGCATCAAATAAGCAATTAAGCGATTGCATAAATAATGATTTCTTTCTATCTTTTATACATATACTTAAAATCAAAGCTATAATAGCCAAAACACTAAATATTATGTTATATTCTCCATTTTATTTTTTCTTATTCTAACAT
>CARBKU010000368.1 GCA_948946035.1 uncultured Clostridia bacterium | reverse complement strand
ATTACTCTACATTCGTTTGATTTTCACATTTTTTATTAGAAGTTTTTTATTAATTTCAGTTAGCTGTAAATAGTAACACTCCCGTCTCTAATGACAATTTTTTAGAAAATTAGATGAAAAACATGCACAATATATGTTATAATATGATGGAGTAAAAAGAAAAGGAAAGAAAATTATGATAGAACAAAAATATAAAATAACAGGCATAGACTCATTTGAACTAAAAGACATATTTGAATGTGGGCAATGTTTTAGGTGGAATAAGCAAGAAGATGGTAGTTACATAGGAGTATTTAGTAAAAATGTAATACAAGTAAAAAAAGAAAGTCAAAGCATCACCTTCTATGGAAAATGTGAAGGAGATATAGAGCAAATAGTAAAGCAATATTTCGATTTAGACAGGGACTACAAAAAAATAAAAGAAGAACTATCCAAAATAGACAATCATATGGAAGAAAGCATCAAATATGGAGAAGGAATTAGAATTTTAAATCAAGACTTATGGGAGACAATAATTTCATTTATAATCTCTGCAAATAACAACATCCCTAGAATAAAAGGAATTATAGAAAGACTAGCTAAAAATTATGGAACAAAAATAGAATTTAAAGGACAAGAATATTATACATTCCCATCACCAGAACAATTAAAAAACGTAACTGTAGAAGAATATAGAAAATTAGGGCTAGGGTTTAGAGATATTAGATTATATGAAACAACGCAAATGATAGTAAAAAAAGAAATAGACTTAGAAGAAATGCAAAAAAATCCAAAAACACTAGAAGTAAGAGAACAACTATTAAAGCTATCAGGTGTAGGACCAAAAGTGGCTGACTGTATATTATTATTTTCAACACTAAAAAGATTTGAAGTATTTCCAATAGATGTATGGGTTAGAAGAGTGATGAATGACTTATATATAAAGCAAGAAGACGAAACAAAAGTAAGCAAAAATCAAATAGAAAAAATGGCACAAGAAAAATTTGGCAACTTAGCGGGGCTAGCACAGCAATATTTATTTTACTGGAGAAGAGATGCATAATGATGATTTTGGGGACAGAGTAAAAAATCATCATTCTTTAAAGGGGTAGATATGGGATTAAGATTAATTTATGGAAAGTCAGGAAGTGGCAAAAGTGAGTTTTGCTTTTCTGAAATTGCTAATTTAATAAATAAAGAACAAAGTATTTTTGTTATTACTCCAGAACAGTTTTCTTTTACTGCTGAAAAAAAGCTAATGGAAGCAGTTAATAAGAAAGCTGTTATTAATGCTGAAGTTATCACATTAAGTAGAATGGCTTATAGGGTTTTAAATGATATTGGTGGAGAGGTTAAAACAAGCTTATCAAAGTGTGGTAAAGCTATGTTGATTTATTCTATTTTAAATAAATATAAAAAAGAACTTAAATTTATAGGAAGGTCTGATGAAAATATAGATTTAGGAATGAGAACAATTACGGAATTTAAGAAACATGGAATTACAGTAAGCAGTTTGAAAGATGAGATAGATAAAACAAATGATACATATTTGAAAACTAAATTGTTAGATATGGTCCTATTATATGAAAAATTTCAAGATAAGGTTGTTAATAGTTATATTGATGATACTGATTTACTAACAATTCTTTCTAATAATTTAAGTGAAGTAGATTTTATTAAAAATAGCATTATTTATATAGACGAATTTGCAGGTTTTACCTATCAAGAATATGAAGTTATAAAAGAATTAATAAAATATGCAAAACAAGTTAATATAACAATATGTGTTGATAATCTAAATCCAGGTATTAATCCAGA
>CARBKU010000367.1 GCA_948946035.1 uncultured Clostridia bacterium | reverse complement strand
ATTACAGTTACACTAACTTTCGGAAATATAAAAGAACAAGAAAAATATGAGAAAGCAGTATAAATATGATTATAACAAAGTACAAAGTTGCTAAATATATAAGACTATCAGACGAAGACAGAGGAAAAAAAGAAAGTGAAAGTGTAGAAAATCAAAGAGATATAATTGATAATTTTATTAGTAAAAATACAGAGTTAGAAGTGTTTGATGAATATGTTGATGATGGATATACAGGAGGAAATTTTGATAGACCGAGATTTAAGCAAATGATACAAGATATAGAAAATGGCAAAGTAAATTGCATAATCACAAAGGACTTATCAAGATTTGGCAGAGATCATATAGATACAGGCTATTATTTAGAGAGATACTTACCTAAAATGAATATACGATATATAGCAATACGGAGATGGAATAGACACAATAGATTCAAGAGGATTACAATTTTTATCTTTCAAATTAAGCTTTAATGATTACTATATACAAGATATTTCAAATAAAATTAAGAGCGTAAAGAAAAAGAAAATGAAAGCAGGAGAATATCAAGCAGGAATTGCACCTTATGGCTACAAAAAAGATACAGAAATAAAAAATCATTTAGTAATAGATGAGAATGTAAGTTATATAGTACAAGAGATATTTGATATGTATGCAAACAAAGGAATGTCTACAATAAAAATTGCAGATGAATTAAATAATAGAAATATAACGCCTCCGGGAATTTATATGAAAATGCCTAGCACTAGAAAAAATCTAAACAGTAAAAATCCAGATGGTAGGTATTTATGGTTAAGGACACAAATAGGTAGTATGCTAAAAAATCAAGTATATATAGGAAATGTTGTAAGTGGAAAAAAAGAGCAAATAAGCCCTAAAATAAAAAAAGGAAAAATGAAAGAAAAATCAGAGTATATAATAAAGGAAAATATGCACGAGCCTATTATTAGTAAAGAATTATGGAATAAGGTACAAGAAAAGTTAAGCTCATATAATACAGATACTAGAAAAAAATATGAATACCCACTAAAAGAGCTTGTATATTGTGGAGAGTGTGGAAACAAAGCAAGATTTCAACACAATAAAAGCAAAACAAAATCTGGTAAGGTTTGTTGGGAGGGAAATTGTGCAGTATGTGGGAAAAGAGCAGATTATAGAAGTTTATGTGATAATGTTGTTATTGGAGAAAAAATACTAATGAATGCAGTAAGAAATACAATAATGGAGGAAATCAAAAAAATAGAATATACTTCAAAGGAATTAAAAGCAATATATAATAATGCACAAAGAAAAGCAAAAAGCACAGTAAATGAAATTCAAAGCCAGCTTTCAAATAAAAGCAAAGAACTTAATAAAGTGGAAGATGAAATAAAATGCTTATATGAAAAGAAAGTAACAAAACAAATAACAATAGATAAATTTAAAGAGCTATATGAGATAATGAGCGAAAGAAAGAGAAAAATACAACAAGAAATAGATAGGCTCAATGAAGAAATTAAGAAAAATAATAAAGGAATAAAAGGCAAAAATAGTGAATATAAAAAAATGGAAAAACTAGCAAATGAATTTTTAAAAATAGAAAATCCAGATAATGAAATCCTAAAAAAGTTAGTAAAAAAAGTTGTGTTTGATAAAAACAAGAAAATCACAGTAGAATTAACTTTTTCACAGGTTTAGTAATAAATTATAAGAATAAAATGTCGAAATATAATCATAGCAAGTAATACAAAAAAGCGTCATCGGTATAGCTTAAATACATACTGTTAATCATAAAAGTATGCCAGATTTAGAAGACGAAAAAGTAAAATCAG
>CARBKU010000366.1 GCA_948946035.1 uncultured Clostridia bacterium | reverse complement strand
AAATACTAAAAGAAGTTAATTTTATTAATAGGTGGTTTTTATTATGTTTAAAAATAAGAAAAGGTTAGTTATTTTAATAGGAGCAATAGTGATATTTGCTATTACTATGTTTGTATTATTTTTAAAAAATAATACAGTAGAAACACTTTCTAAATATGGCTCTCGAGGAAATGAAGTTACACAAATACAAACAAAGTTAAAAAGATGGGGGTATTATAATGGTAATATCGATGGTATTTATGGGACACAAACATTAAATGCTGTAAAACATTTTCAACGAAAGAATGGACTAACAGTTGATGGAATAGCAGGTCCAAATACTTTAAAAGCTATGGGAATAAATTCATCTAGTAATTCTGGTTCAACTACTAGTAATTCAAGTGATTTGAATTTATTAGCAAGGATTATTTATGGAGAATCGAGAGGCGAACCTTATGCAGGACAAGTTGGTGTAGGAGCAGTAGTCTTAAATAGAGTTAAAAGTAGTTCTTTTCCTAATTCGATTGCTGGTGTAATTTATCAAGCTGGTGCTTTTGATGCGGTTTCTGATGGGCAAATTAATTTATCACCAGATAGTACAGCTAAAAAAGCTGCTCAAGATGCATTAAATGGTTGGGATCCAACATATAGTGCAATTTATTATTTTAATCCTTCAACTGCTACTAATAAATGGATTTGGTCAAGACCTATGACAATAACAATTGGTAAACATAGATTTTGTAAATAAAATTGGTTACAGTTCAATAAGAATTATAAATAAGTAGTGTAGTTGAAAATGTAAATATATAAATAAATTATTTTTGACGAATGTGTTGGAGAGTAACTTAAAAAATGTTAAATTGTGTGAATGAGGGTGCACAAAGTCGGAGAGGCTCATTCACACAATTTTAGATTTTTTAGAAGCTCGTATTGAACCAAGGAAAAAATATATATAAGGCTGTCTAATAAATAAAAACACCAAAATTCTCTGTCTCTAATAGCAATAAATGCTTGACAAAAGAGAGCTAAATTGATAATATATACATAAATTTTACAAGTAGGTGAAAAAATGAATTTATATCCAAATGCATACTTCAACAAAGTAGAACAAATAACAATAGAATTCCTAAAAAAGAATAAGTTAAAAGCATTAATTTTAGATATAGATAACACACTAATAGACTACAAACATAACCTATCAGAAGAAGTAATAAAATGGGCAAAAGAACTACGAGGTCAAGGAATCAAATTTTATATATTATCAAACTCAAATAATAAAGAAAAAGTAGAAAATGTATCAAAAAAATTAAATATTCCATACTTTATGTTTGCAAAAAAGCCTTTAAAATCGGGCTTTTTAAAAACTAAAAAAGAACTAAAAGAAAATGAAGAAAATATAGGAGTAGTAGGGGATCAAATTTTCACAGACATAATTGGAGGAAATAGATGCAATATGTTTACAATATTAATAGATCCAATTGACCCAAAAGATTACTGGTATACAGCATGGAAAAGGCCATTAGAAAATAAAATTAAATCGAATTATAAAAAAAATAATATAATGTAAGCAATAAAAGTAATAAAAGGAGAAACATAATGTATTTAAATGATGTACATATAGTATACTATATAATAGCTGCAATAGGAGGATTATTTGTAGGTCAAATTGTCGATTGGGCAAATAAAAGATTACCAGAATATAAAAAAGTAATATCAAAAGATATAATAAATGAATATAAAATCAAATTTAAACCAAATTACATATTAATGTTAATAACTGCTACAATATACATAACATTAATATATATATATGGAATTCATGAAAATTTTATTG
>CARBKU010000365.1 GCA_948946035.1 uncultured Clostridia bacterium | reverse complement strand
TTTAAATACTAGCTTTTTTATACATAGTGAATTATTATCTGACTTAAATAATTTTGTTAGTTGTAAAATATTAGATGGTGGAATGATGCAATATGCACATGATTTTGTTGTGTCTACATTTTCAAAGTCAAAAAAAATATCTAGTCACCAAATTCATAATAGTAAAGAGACTATAAAAAGAGGAGAGATTTACGATAAGGATTATATTGGAATGTCAAATGATTCAAGTGTTTGCTATGATTTAGGTTGCATTAAACCAGGAGAAAAGAAAACAATAGAAATTTGTGTTGCAGTTGATGAGAATAAAAATGTTTCGAAAATTGAAAGTGAATTGAATAGAATAAGTGAAATAGATTTTAATAAAGAGTATTCAAATACGAAAACGTTTTGGAGAAAATATGTAAAAGAACATAATGGATTGAGTTTGAAGGATAGTAAAAATAGTTATGAAGAAAAGATATTTGAAATTTATAAAAGAAGTATATTATTATTTCCTTTGTTGCAAAATTCTGAAACTGGTGGAATTATTGCATCTCCAGAAATTGATGAAAATTTTACAAAGTGTGGAAGATATGCATATTGTTGGCCAAGAGATGCAGTATTTATTACTAAAGCTTTAGATATTTTGAAAATGCAAAAAGAATCAGAAAAGTTTTATAAAGTATTTTGTAAAAAAACACAAAGTAAAAATGGAATGTGGGAACAAAGATTTTTCACAGATGGAAAATTGGCTCCATGTTGGGGATATCAAATAGATGAAACTGCAAGTGTGGTTTATGGAGTTTATGAACATTATAAGTATACAATGTCAGAAAAGTTTTTAAAAGATAATTTGCAAATGTGTGAAAAAGCAGTTGAATTTTTAAAAAAATATATTCAAGACTCACTAAATGTAAAAGCTAATGATAAAAAGGATAAAGTAAAAGAAGAAATAGAAAAAATGTCAAAAGAAAAACAAAAGTGCCATGTTAGCTATGATTTGTGGGAAATGCATGAAGGAATACATTTGTATTCACTAGCAAGTATTTATTCTGCATTTGAAAACATGAAAAATATATATTTGGTTTTACAAGAAAATGTTTCAGAATTTAAAGATAATAGAATAAAACAGGAGAAAATTGCAAGAAGCAAAAAAGAAATAGATTTATTACAAACAGCAATTAAAAAGTTTATTGATAAAAACTTATTTGATAGCGAAAATAATATTTATTTAAGAAATACAGAAGATAGAAAAATGGATATTAGTATGCTTGGTGCTGTTATACCTTTTAATGTTCTTAAACCAAAAGAAAAAAAGGTTAAGAATACAGTAGAAAGATTAAATTTGACTATTAGAACATACACTGGTGGTTATCAAAGGTTTGAACAAGATCATTATATGAATGGTAATCCTTGGCCTATTGCTAATTTGTGGATGACTTTGTATTATTTGGAAACTGGTGAAAAGAAAAAGGCAAAAGAGACGTTTGATTTTGTTGTTAAAACTGCTGGAAAACATTGCTTTTTGGGAGAACAAGTTGATAATGAAACTTTGAAACCTAATTGGGTAATTGGTCTTGGATGGTCACATGCTATGTTTATTATTGTGTTAGAAAAGTTGTATGGATGTTAGTATTATTACTAATATAATATATATGACAATTTCAAGTTTTGACTTTTTGCAAGAGCAGGTTATAATATATGATTTTTGAAACACTGCGTAAGCGACCAAACGAGCTATGCGAGTGCGATTGGAGCAACCTACATATAAAATTTAATTTTGTAGGTTGCGACACACAAAGTGTAAAAAAATCATATATTATAACCTGCTCTTGCAA
>CARBKU010000364.1 GCA_948946035.1 uncultured Clostridia bacterium | reverse complement strand
ATTTATAATCTGCATTTTTTTGATTTTCAATAGTACAACATACAACTACATTATCATATCATCTTCCCAGTCATCTGGTATACATTTCATAAATCTATCAATTCTTTTTGTTAAAAACAAAAAAGTACAGTCCTGTCTTTCTTCAATTATTTTCCAACATTCATTTCTCCACTCATCTGCTTCTTCTATTAGAAAATCAGTAGAAAAACATAAATAAACAATTCCTGATTTTATTTTATAATTACCATTTTTTAATTTTTCTATTGGCTTTTCAAAATCTTTTGTTTTTATAATTTCAGTCGTATCTACATTTCTTTTTGAATCACCTTTATGAATATAGCAATGTAAACACCCATCACTACATTTTTTACAACCTCGCCAAGCATTCCACATTGCCATAATAAAATCTCCTCTATATATTGTAATTTAGTAATTTAATTTGTTTTCAAATTTTCCTAATTTCGTAAATAAATATATTGCTACAAAAATTAAAAACATCATTGCAATTAAACCTGATGGGTTTGGACCTAATAAAGTATTTTCTTTTAAAATTGAAAAACATATTGGAATCTCGCCAGTTACATTCATAACGCCATGTATAATTGCTGCATACATACAATTTCCTGTTTTTATAGTAACATATGATTCTATAATTCCCACTACCATACAAAATAATATCATCATAACTATATTGCTATATGGTGCAAGATAATTATTTAAACTATAATTAAAACCAAAATAAATAATTGGTGCATGTGCTATTCCCCATAACAGTCCATTTAATAAAACGGCTTTCTTCATTCCGTGTTTTTTTACTTGCAATGGTAATAAATACCCTCTCCATCCTAGTTCTTCTCCTAATTCTAATAAATGAATTGGAATTAGAAGAATTGATAAAATCACAGTTATTAAAATCGCTATAAATGGCGAAATAATTGTAAAATCATTTGAAGCAAGTCCAAATATAGATAAAAAGTCTGATAATACTAAATTATTGTTAAAGTCATTACTCATAAATAAATAATAGACTATTGTGCCTAAAATTATAGTAACATTTGGTATTATTAAACAAAATAACCACATTTTTACATCTTTCCAAACTTTCAGACTAAAATTAAATTTAGATTTATCACCAGTTATTTTTATTGTTATAAATAATGCAATTAATGGAACGATTGTAAATGTGTTTGTTAATAGTTCGTATGCAATATTATCTTGCGGATTTTTATTTAATAAAGCAAAAATTCCTAAACCAAAACATATTATATAAATAATGGCAGTAAAAACAAAAATCTTATTTTTTTTCATTTTAATCACCTTTTACCTTTCTTTTTTAAACTTAGATTATGAAGTCAAACATTTTTAAACTATCGTAGGCACAGAATTTTTAGCCTGTACCTACGTGCTAACCAGCATATAGTTACAAGCTCCTACGATGTGTTTCCTCTTCGGCTTGTTGTTTTGGAGTTTTGTCAAATAATTCGTTATTATGTTCTATATCTTCTAGCGAAACATCTGTTCCTTGAAGAGCATTTAATACAAATTCGTTAAAGCTAACTTTTCCACATTTATTAGGAGTTTCAGTCTTATCAAGATTTTTATTAGGAACTGATTTCCACACATTTTTTGCCGCTTCTAATTGTTCACTTACTGTTTTACCTTGTAAAAATTTTTGAATAGCTTCTTCTGTCTGATTTTTTGTTTCATTAGATTCATAAATAATTTCATTTTTATAAAAATCATTTATTAAAGCAATAGTTTGAACAAACTGTTGATGAATTTCTGGTGTGATATTTTGCCTATCTTGTTTATACTCCTCTA
>CARBKU010000363.1 GCA_948946035.1 uncultured Clostridia bacterium | reverse complement strand
TATATTTTTCTCCTATTTTAGATTCATTTTGTATTGACTGTTCAAATTCCTCATCTAAAAACTCTTCTATTGATTGTCCTTGTTTACCATATTTTAAATATTTTTCACATAATTTAAATTTTTTTAAACTTAATTCTATGGTCTCTTGTGAATTTCTTCCTTTTAAGAATTGATAATCTTGAGCCAAAAAACTTGTCATACGTTTCATTTCTTCATAAACTGTTGATTTATGTTGATTTACTTGTATGCTATTAATCTCATTAATAAAAACTTCTAATAGTTCTGGTGCATTATCTTTTAGTAATAATAATTTGCTTGATAAGTTTGGATATCTTAAAACATGTATTAAAGAATCCTCATTAAGATTTAAAAATTCATCTTGCATCATGTTAAAATTCATTGAATTAAATATATTTAAATCTTTTGTAAGAATTTTTTCCATAGTTGATACAGATTTTTCAGAAAAGATACCTCTATCATAACAACTTAAAAAATTAGACATATTAAGATAACTACGTAAATTATCAGCAATACTATACATCTTTTCATTTTCGGCTTTTAAATTATTAAATCTCTCTTTAATATTTTCTAATATAACTAATTGATTTTCTTCTGAAAACCTTGAAAACATAGCATCCCAAGTAGTACTATAAATTCCAAAATAATCATATTCTGCATTAATTCCAGAAAAAATATTTTCTCCTGCTCTTACTTTGGCCATTAACATATCTTCAATTTTAGATTTTTCTTCACTATCTGATGACAAGCATGAAAAAACTAATACTAAATTATTTGTAGATAAATTATTTAATATCTCTTCATTTTCACTTACCATTTTAGAAATCTCTGTATAATGTTTTCCTATTTCAAGGTCTTGTTCAACTTGCTCTGCAGTTGAATTTGCCATAAAATACACTAACCTATCTTGATTTTTAATTATTTCTAATATTTCGTTTTTCATATTTTATATTCCTTTCTAATCTTTTTATTTCAATACATTTTAATTATAATATATTTGTATATTAATAATTTCTTTCAATAGACAGCTTATAAAAATTCCTGTGCTCTGTATATACTTTCATTAAATTTTTATTTATACTATTTTATCTCCTATAATTCCATTTTTCATATCAACAATATTGTAAATATGATTCATATTTTCAAATGTTTCTTTTAAATTATTTCGAGCAGAAATCCAGCCCATTCCATCTGTAAAACAAACAAATTCAAATCCTACTACTTTATCAGCTTCTTCTGCAATCATTTTATGACTTCTTGCAGTTTAATTTCGAACCTCTTGAAGCATAAAAGTTAGTTTCAATTCCATAAATACATTTGATATTAAGTCTCTTGCAATTCCTTCTTTTTATATTGTTTTGCATCCACATGTACATGTGGCTACTTTTGATACAGTAATGGTTTTATCTGGTGTTTTAGTTATGGTTGGTGCTGACCTAACATGTCCTTTTTCTCTTCCTGATTTTACACGATTATTTTGTACAACTTTTTTAAAACCATTTGTAAGATGGTTTTAGACTATTACTACTGTTCTTTCCTAAGCTGATTCTCGCAAGTTCGAATTTTTCTTCGTATATCTTGAGTTTTTTTTGAGTTCTTTGTTTTCTAATCTCAAAGTTTCACATTCTCCACAATAATTGTTTTTATCTAAGTAATGAATGATTTCATCTTTGTGTTTGTTTTGTTTTTTTAATAGTTTATTTTCTTTATCTTTTAACTCATTTTCTTTTTTTAATTTTCGTAATTGTTCTTCTAACATTTTGTATTGTTTTTATGAATAAATCATGTAAAATTACCTCTTTTC
>CARBKU010000362.1 GCA_948946035.1 uncultured Clostridia bacterium | reverse complement strand
ATATTTACAACAATAGACAGTTCTAATTCAAAACAAACTAATGAGATAATGCAACAAATAGAACAGGTTAAAAAAGAAGAAGGATTAAAAGTTGTAATATACATATAAATAAAATTAGAGAATCATTAGAACAAAGTAGACAAGAACAACAAGAAGAAAAATAGGAAAGAGTGAGTAAAAGATTAAAATTTATATATAGAAGTTAGAAAATATTATGGAGCTAGGGAAAGCACTAGATAATAACAAAAATGCGACAGAAAAAATATGATTAAAGTTTTTTTAAAAGAGGCTTTTATTATTTAAAAGTAGATGTATAGAAAATAGAAAACTTTTAATATAGGAGGAAAAATGATAATAGATAGTAAATGGGTTATGGAGTATATAAAAACAAATGGTAATAAAATTATAATTCCCCAAGAAGCTACAATAATACAAAATGGAGCATTTAATTTTCAAAGTATAATGCTTGAATATCCAGAATATGCAGATGGAAATATCAAATTACAAATTGAATTTGAAGAAGGAAGTAATTTAGAAACAATAGAAACATTTGCTTTTACAGCAGAAATATTAAACACAATTGTATTACCTAAAAATATAAAAAGAATAGAAGAAAGTGCATTTTATGGATTTCCAATTTCTGTACAACTTGAAAAAGATTCACAAATTGAAGTATGTGATAATGATACTGTTTTTATAGGAAAAAAGATATTAATGTGCCATTAAATTTGAAAAAATTAAAGTTGTCAAGTACAATTGAGCATCTTGATTCCATAACAATTCATACAAATTCTAAAATAGAAGATATACAAATTACAAATGGTGTAGATAAAATAACTCTTTCAAATGGTCAAGAATTATTATCAACAAATGAAAAATCAATAGGAGTACTTAGATTACGAGAAAATAAAGCAATATTATTATATCTTAATTAAAAAGATTGTTGTTATGAATAATGGACTTAGATAATCAATCGATATTATATAGTCGGAAATGTTTTTAACTCCAATAGTGATATGTTTAAAGATCCTGTTTTTGAATTTGATAGCATTTTTGATATTGACTTTGAAATGCTTGAAGTTGACGATTACATTTGTTTAAAAACGGATTACAATTAACAAAGAAATTTTTGGAGACATTATGGAACGCAAAAGGAGCAATATATAGTAAAGAAGAAGCTATTTTAATTAAAAATAAACAGAAGAAATTATTTCAAAAATTAACATTCCTCCAGAAGGTATAAAGGATAGAGAAAAAATAATATATGCTCAAATAGTTGTGCAATTATCTAATATAATGCAATATGACTTTGAAGGAGCAAAACTAATTAATGAAAATAAAGAAATATATTATATTGATGAAGAAAGAATTGACAAAACACAAAATTTAAAAGGTCTAATAGAAGGAAAAAATGTATGTAAAGGTAATTCTACTATGATAAATGCATTGGCTCAGTATTTTGGTATTTCATCAAAATCAATAAGTAGCAAAGAACATGCTTGGAATCTTGTTGTATTAGATGGAAAAACATATTAAGATGACTTTACATGGTATTCAGATCAACTAAAATCTGGGTTAATTCCAAGTATACAAAATTTTTTGAGTGGAACTATTGGGAAAAGAAGAATGTTTGATACATTGAAATATCATAATACTGATGAGACTTTAGATTTAGATGAGGGGATAAGCACAACTGAAAAAATAACTTATTGGCAACTGATTGGAAAAATATTCAAAATTGGCAGGAGGTAAATATAAGAAAAACTAAATGTTATATTAAGTAATTTATCTAAAAAAGAAAGAAGAAAGATACCATATAATATACTTAATGAAAT
>CARBKU010000361.1 GCA_948946035.1 uncultured Clostridia bacterium | reverse complement strand
TACAACCGCCTTTCTTTGTGCTAAACTGTTTATAGATACGAATAAAATAAGGAGGATTTTAATGAAAAAATCTACTACAATTGCAGAACAATTACAAAAAAAATATCACAAAACAGAAGAAGTAACTAATTTTAAACAAATGTTATATCGTTCAGCAGACATATATCGTTCAAGAATAGCATTTAAAAAGAAGGATTCAAATAAAAACATAATTTCAATTACATATGAAGAATTTAAAAATGATATAATTTATTTAGGGACAAGCTTAATAGCTAATGGATTTACAAATAAAAGAATAGCTATTATAGGAAAAAATAGTTATGACTGGTGTGTTTCTTATTTAGCAGCAAGCATTGTTGGTATTGTTGTTCCTATTGATAAAGAATTACACACTGATGATGTTATTAATTTTATGAATATTTCTGAATCTAGTTGTATATTAGGAGATAATAAAAACTTAGATGAAATATTAAAATCTAAAGATAAATTAAAAAATAAAGATACCACTTTTTTATTCTTTGATAATAACCCAAATACCTCTTCTATTTCAGACATAAAACAAAAAGGAAAAGAACTATATGAAGGTGGAAAAACTGATTTTGATAATATAGAAGTAAACCCTGATGAACTAAAAATTTTATTATTTACCTCAGGAACTACTGGAAATGCAAAAGGTGTTTGTCTATCTCAAAGAAATATTTGTTCAAATTTACTTTCTACATATGGTATAGTAAAAGTAAAAAGAAGTGATTTATTCTTTTCTGTCTTGCCATTACACCATACTTATGAATGTACCTTAGGATTTTTGCTTCCTATATATAGTGGAGCAAGTATTGCTCACTGTGAGGGTTTAAGATATATTTCTCAAAATATGGCAGAATTTCATCCTTCTGTTATTTTATGTGTTCCACTATTATTAGAAAAATTGCATACAAATATTATAAAAAATATGAACAAGTCTTTACCAGAAAAATATAAAAAGGAAAATGAAAACCCATTTTCTTCTTTGCCATTTTATATTAAAAAAATTGTTAAAAACAAGGTTAAAAATACACTTGGTGGAAGGCTTAGAGTATTTATTGTTGGTGCGGCTGCTGTTAACCCAATTATTAGTTCAGATTTTAGAGCTTTAAATTTAAATACTCTTCAAGGTTATGGCTTAACAGAATGTTCTCCTTTGGTCGCTGGAAATACTGACTTTTTTCAAAAAGATGATAGTGCAGGACTACCAATTCCAAAAGTAGAATATATGATAGATAATCCAAACTCTGAAGGTGTTGGGGAAATTAAAGTTAAAGGTCCAAATGTAATGCTAGGTTACTACAATAATGTGGAAGAAACAAATAAAGTATTAAAAGATGGTTGGTTCTATACTGGTGATTTAGGCAAAATAGATGAAAATGGTTATTTATACATTACAGGTAGATGTAAAAGTGTAATTGTTACTAAAAATGGTAAAAACATTTATCCAGAAGAAGTTGAATATTATTTAAATGATAATCCTCTAATTTCTGAATCATTGGTATTAGGAATTCAAAAGGATAATGATGATGAAACATATATTAATGCTCAAATTTATCCTAATATAGAAGCTATTACTGAATATTTAAAAGGAAGTGTTCCAACAAAAGAAGAAATTATGAAAATAATTTCTGATGTAGTAAGTAGTGTTAATAAAAAACTTCCTAATTATAAACATATTAAAGGATTTGATATTCGAGATAAAGAATTTGAAAAAACTACAACACAAAAAATTAAACGTTATGGAAATAATACAAAAACGAAATAAATTTGTGTACAATGTGTTTTATATAATAGAAAGTCAGTATGACTTTCC
>CARBKU010000360.1 GCA_948946035.1 uncultured Clostridia bacterium | reverse complement strand
ACAAAGTGTAAAAAAATCATATATTATAACCTACTCTTGTAAAAAGTCGAAACTTTTAAACAATTGACTTACAATAAAAAGACCTACAATATTTGTAAGTCTTTTATTATACTTATTTAATTATACTTTTACTTCTGTTTTTTCGTCTTCTTTTATCTTTTCATTTTCATTTTTATCTTCTTTTGACCAGTCTTTTCCATCTACTACTCTTGCTACCATCATTGATGAAGCAGTATCTCCAACTACATTTAACATTGTTGCTGGTGGGTCAATAATAGTTGCAATTATTGTTAATATTGGCAATGCTGCTACTGGATATCCCATCATTGTAATAATTAACATTTCTGAAATTGTTCCTCCACCAATTGGAACTGCTGTAACTAGTAGATTTGCTAGTAAGGCTACTCCTAAAACACCAAATACTTCTCCTGGTGTTGCCAAACTTGTTCCAAATAGACATACTAAAAACATAATTTTAAACATTGAACCTATTATAGAACCATCTTTGTGGAAACTCGTTCCTAAAGGTATTGTTGTTTCTGCAATATCTTCTGGTACTCCCATCTTTTTAGTACATTCTATGTTTACTGGTATTGATGCAGCACTAGAACATGTTGCAAGTGATGTTAATGTAGAAGGTATTACATTTCTCCAAAATTTTTTAATTCCTTTTGTTCCTCCTGCAATAAATGCATAGATTGTATATACTACAAAGTAGAATAATATTGAAACAACTGTATATACAATAAATGTTTTTAAATATCCTACTGCTATAGATGCTCCAAAACTACCTATTAATGATGCAAAATAGCATCCTAGTCCTATTGGTGCATAATACATTATTATTTTAACAATATTATTTATAACTTCATTTGCTGCATTTAATACATTTACAAAAGGCTTTGCCTTATCTCCTGACATATTAATTGCAATTCCACATATGATTGAGAATACTAATAATGCTATTATATTATCTTTTGATAATATCTTTGAGAAATCATTTACTGTTACTAGGTTTACTGTCCTTTCTGCAATGGTTAGTTCTTCATCATCACTTGTTTCTTCTGCTGTTTCTTCTAAAGATGCTTTTATTTTTTCTCCATCTTCAGTATCAACTAATTTTACAAAATATGTACTTGCAAATCCTATTAGTACTGCAATAATAGATGTGAATATGAATACACCTACAATACTAATTATAATTTTTCCTATTCTTTTAGGTTGTTTCATTTTTGCAATTGAAGTTGTAATTGTTAAGAATATTAGTGGTACAATAATTACCAATAATAAATTTAAGAATAAATCTCCCAATGGACTTAAAATTGTTGCTTTTTCTTGGAATACAATTCCTACAATAGCGCCAACAATGATAGCAACAAGTAAAATAATTGTTGACTTGTAATTAGATAAAAATTTTTTCATAATACTACCTCTTCTCGTTTTAAGGTAACTAAAAATATATTTATATTTTTAGAATTTGAAATCATTATATAAGATTATTTTTAATATTGCAATAGTTATTTATTATTTTTGAGTAAAATTCTTGACATTATGGTGTAGAATTTTGGCAATAATTTTTTATAATAATGCTCTTTGTATATGGTTTATATTGCACTTTCCATGTTTTATAATAACTTCTACCACATCCAAACGAATTGCTACATTATGTATTTTATTTTTATAAATATAATAATTGCTTGCTTTATAAATATGTTTCTTTTTTTCTTTATTTATTGCTTCACTTGGATTTCCATATTTAAAGTTTGAACGTGTTTTTACTTCTATAAAAACTAATTCTTTTTTATTTATATCTTTTGCTACAATATCGATTTCTCCTT
>CARBKU010000359.1 GCA_948946035.1 uncultured Clostridia bacterium | reverse complement strand
GAAACAATATGGATGGAATTTAGATAATATAACAGATGCAAGACATACAATAGGAACACATCAGAATAGAAGTGGTAAATATTGTCCTCATAGAACTCTAGATATGGGATTAGAAAGATTTTACAATATGATTAGAGAAGAATATAGAGAATTAACAGGAGAACAAGCAACAGGTACACCTAATATTGTAGTAAATGAATCTAATAATAATACTGGAAGAAATGTAGGAGATATAGTTACAATAAATGGTGTTTATACTTCTTCATCATCTACTAAAAAATTAAATCCAGCAGTTAAAAGTGGAATGATTACAAGAATTATACCAGGAGCAAGAAACCCATATTTACTTAATAATGGTAATATAGGATGGGTAAATGATTCTTGCATTGTTTCTTCAGCAAGTTCACAAGCACAAAATAATAATACAAATGTAGCACTTTCAATCACAGTTGGAAGTAAAGTGACCTTATCAGCAAATGCTACTAATTATGCTACTGGTCAAAAAATTCCTAATTGCTATAAAAATAGAAATTATACAATTATGCAAGTTGGAAATGGCAAAGTATTATTAAAAGAATTATATTCATGGATATATACCAAAGATTTAGTAGGGTATGGATCTAATTCTAATACTACTAATAACACAAATACTTCAAATAGAAAAACAAATGAGGAGATTGCAGATGATATAATGTATAAACCAAATTATGATGGCTGGGGAACAGGAGAAACTAGAAAGCAAAAATTAAAAGCAGCAGGTTATGATCCAACTGCAATTCAAAAAATAATTAATCAAAAATCAAAATAATATAGAGGAGATTAATTCTCCTCTTATTGTAATTTTTCTAATTTGTTTTTTATATCTAATAATATATTAAATGATTGCTGAAATGTAGTATTGTTCATATCTAAGTCAGCAATTTTATTTAATATCTTTTTTATCTCGATATTTTTCATATAATCATTTACATTTGAATTAGGTAAATTATCTATTACTTTATACTTTATTTTTAAATTTTTTAGTAGTATGATATATTTATCTAATTGAGAAACAGGAAAACCACACTTGAAAATTGAAGGTCCCAAGTCGGTTATTTTAAGCCCTAATTTCTCATTGATTAACTTTGCATCTTCATTTAAAATGTTATAGAAAATACCTACTCTAAACAAATAAATGGAAGATGCATCTTCTTTTTTTAGTTCATTATATTGTTTCATTAATTTACTCATTTTCTAGACTTTTCCTTCTTTCTTCTATAAACTAAAATTTCTCCAGGTTCACGATTTAAAACATTACAGGCTTTTTCTAATGTTTCAAAATGAATACCAGATGTCTCGTTATCCATTAAGTGACTGATCGCTTGATAACCTCCTTCCATTTGTTTTACAAACCAATATTTACTTTTCTTTTCTTCTTTTAGTATTTCTTTTATTCTTACATATATCAAGTTTCTCACCATCCTTTCTGACATCTATTTTATAATGAACGCATCTATATTTTAACTCTTTTCACTTTAAGGTACATTTGTTATAACTATTGCAGGGATAAGTTATTTTTGCTATAATTCTATTGGTGATGTATATGGAAGAGTTAAAATTATGTACAGAAATTATAAAAAAAGTTAAATGGTATATGGAAAGAAAAGATTATGATGGATTAAGATTATATCTAGAAGAAAAAGAAAAATATATTGATAATTGCAGTATTGCAATAAAAAACGAAGAATCCGAGTATATCGATGAATTAATAAAAGATTTAAAATAAAAGTCGAACTTTGTCGAATTTTGTAATTAAGTAATACCAATGGAAGTAGAAGATAATACCTAACACCTAGAATAGTTATTTTAT
>CARBKU010000358.1 GCA_948946035.1 uncultured Clostridia bacterium | reverse complement strand
ACTTCATGTCATTAGTATAGCAAATATAAGACAAAAAGGCAATAAAATTACTTAAAAAACAACTTTAAAATGTTATTTTCATACATTATTTTTGTAACAAATGTATTTTGTATTGCATTATAGGCATCGTTATTTGGATTAGCATCAGTTATAAAGTTTAAAATAAGCAAAATCAGATTAATTATAAAAAAGCTAATAACTATTCCATATAAAATCCCACCTGCTTTATCAAACTGGTGTATAATTGGTAAGTTAGTTATAAAGTTTGTTAGAGAAGAAATAAAGAATATACTAATTTTAGTAATAACAAACAATAAAATCATTACACCACCATAAACTATATTATATGATAATGGTTTTGCCACTTGTGTTAAAATTTGCTCATATACTTCTTCCTTTTCTTCTTTTTCATTTGATATTTCATTTTTATTCATTATAACATTTTGTATTGATTCGTCTATTTCAGTATATTCTATTATAATATTTGCTATTGGTCTGTACAAAATAAATGTAATTATAATGGCAATCAAAAAGCTACATAACCCAATTGCTAAATTTACCAATCCTTTTTTATATCCAAAAAATACTGTTAATGCTATAAATGCAACTATAATACAATCAATTACTATTTCCATAAGTTTCCTCCTATAAATTTACTATTTCAATTTTATCCCTATAAACAATTCCTGCAACATTATTAGATAATACAATATTTGTTATTTCTTGGTTTGCTAAATATCGTTTAACTAACCAACCACCCTTATTAATAAACTCTATTTCTGTGCCTAAGTTAAGTGCAATAATATCTCCATATGTATATATTTCTTTTGCTATAGCATTAATTTTATATTGTTTTGTATTCTGGTTAGATATATTTATTATATTTACTATCGAATCAGCTGTAAATAAACCTGACGATTTTTCTTCAATTGATATTACATTTTCGTCGATTTCTATTGATTGAAATAATAACTTTTTATTACTATTATTAATAATTTCTTTATCTTGACCATCTTCTATAATGTGTATACTATCTGTATACATACATACTAATCTATTTCTATCCTGATATTGTAAATTTGTTAGTAATTTTCCACTTTTTCCTTGATATGCATTTTCTAATGAATTAGTAGGATCTAAACTTGCATTTTCTACTGATATTACTTTTACATTTGACTGTATAATACTTCCAGATGTATCAACTTCTGCTATTGCTAAATGTTTATTATCATTAGAAATACTTACATCTGCTGTTCTAGTTGATGCTAAATATGTTTTGAACAATTCTTTTCCTTCTGAATCATACACTATTATTACTGTCTTGTGAACAGTATTCACTATTACAACCGCTGCATATCCATTTTTATTTATATGTACTTGTGAAATTTCTCCATCTACTGTATCTTCCCATAATATATTTTTATCTGCAATTACATACAATTTTTGTCCATGAGATTCTGCAATTGCTAAAAATCTATTTGCAGAGTCAAAACTAGGATTTGATATTTGTATTTCTAACTCTTCTTCTTTGTCTCCAGAATTATTATATATTTCAAATTTATTTTTATTTAGTATTCCTATATATTTATTAAATGCATATATGCTAGTATTTTCTGACTTTAACTCTATAGTCGCTACTTTGTCTTGTTTTACTTCTTTTCTAAAAATGTTTCTGTCTATCCATTCTCTTACGCTAATATTATTCAAATATAACACTCCACATACAATTAATAAAAGAATTATTATTCCTAAAATTATTGGTATAGTTGTTTTTCTACCATTAGTCACTCTTTTTACAGTTTCTTTCCATATATCTTTCATACTTTTCTCCTTGTATTTTGCTACTTATTGTTAT
>CARBKU010000357.1 GCA_948946035.1 uncultured Clostridia bacterium | reverse complement strand
ATAAAATAATGTCGAGTCATTTCTGACTTAACATTATTATACTAGGAGGTAAAAAATTTATGGAACGATTAAAAAGAAAAATTGATAATTACCTTATTAAATGGAAAAATAATAGTAATAAATTACCCCTAATAATAAAGGGTGCTAGACAGATTGGAAAAACAAATGCCATAAGAAATTTTGGAGAGAACAATTATAAAACCTTTGTAGAAATAAACTTTGCACTTCAGCCACAATTTAAAACAATATTTAACGATGGATTTGAAGTTGATAATATAATAAAAAATATAACATTAAAAATGCCAGAATTAAAACTAAATGAATATAATACCTTAATATTTTTTGATGAAATGCAAGACTGTGTAAGCACAGCAACTTCATTAAAAGCATTTAGAGAAGATGGTAGATATGACGTTATATGTTCAGGCTCCTTAATGGGAATAAATTATAAAGAAATTGAATCAAATAGTGTTGGCAATAAAGAAGACTATATCATGAATTCTTTGGATTTTGAAGAATTTCTATGGGCTAAAGGATATACGGATGAACAGATTAATGATTTATATAAATGTATGATAGAATTAAAACCATTAAGTGATATACAATACAATGTAATGATGTCTAATTTTAAAGAATATATGATAGTAGGAGGAATGCCTGCAATCGTAAATCAATTTGTTACCAATAAAAATTTTAGTGGTATCTTAAAAATGCAACAACAAATTTTATTAGATTATGAAGAAGATATAACAAAATATGCAGGAGGACTAGATAAAACAAAAATATTAAACTGTTATCGAAAAATATCAGTATTTTTAGGCAATGAAAATAAGAAGTTTCAAATATCTAAAATAGCAGATGGAGCTAGAAATAGAGAATATGTTGGTGTAGTTGAATGGCTTGCAAATGCTGGAATAATAAATGTTTGTTATGCAATGGAACAAGCAAGTCTACCATTAAAAGGAAATTACAATCCTGATAATTATAGATTATACTTTGCAGATACTGGATTATTAATTGGGTCATTAGATGAAGAAGTTCAAGATGACTTAAGAAATAATGAAAATATGAATACTTATAAAGGTGCTTTATATGAAAATATAGTAGGAGATATGTTAGTAAAATCAGGATATAATTTATATTTCTATAGAGACGATAGTAAAAAACTTGAAATGGATTTTATGGTTAGAGATACAAATTCTTTAATTCCTATTGAAGTAAAAGCAAATGATAATGCGACAATTTCACTTAATAATTTGATCAGTAACAATTTATACAAAGATATCAAATATGGAATAAAATTATGTAATAGAAATATAGGATTTAACGGCAAATTTTATACTTTCCCCTATTTCTTAACATTTCTTTTGAAAAGATATCTAAAAGAAAAATAAAAATATAAAAGGTGGGCAAAGAGAAGTTTTTTTAAAAATTCTTTTTACCCACCTTCAATTTTAGGCATAAACCTAAGAATTTAAAGCATTATTCAGCAACTTAACTGCATCACCAAACCCAGTTCTATAATACTTCTCATTCCAATAAATACAATGTTGTAAAAAATCATCACGCAAATCATCTAAAACATCAGAAACATAATCCTTTTTAGAATCCAAAGTAGCATCCAAAATCCTATCAGCAAAAACATCAAACTTAAGCAAATGCCTTTTATCTTCCTCACTCAAATTAGTTTCCAACTCTTCAGACCTAAAATCTAGCCAATCTGTCATCAAGTCATTTTTACAATTTAAATCATTATTTATACTTTCAAAACAACAAAAACATTTCTTATTCATATAAAAGTCAATACCAAAATTACCAAAAAAGGGAAAATGTTTTTTACCAATTTGGGGAATATA
>CARBKU010000356.1 GCA_948946035.1 uncultured Clostridia bacterium | reverse complement strand
ATTTACTTCTTTAACTTTTTTCGACTCTCATAACGATTGATACTAATATCAATCAATTCATTATCTCTAATCTATCATAAGATTTATAAAATTCAAGTACTTGCAAGGTTACTAGATAACGCTTTTTTGAGTTTAATGTATTTAAAATACTGATATATAAATATTTATATACAGCATTTTCATAGAATAATATTAGTAAAAGTATTATCTAGTAACCTTACAATAAAAAATATTTTTGTTTTTTCGACAAAAGGATACATTTATGATATTATTTATTCAGACAATTACAATTTGAAGTGGAGTCAAATTATGAGAAAATATTATTTAGATAATTTAAGGACAATAATGATTTTATTATTATTTCCTGTTCATACTTTTATGATTTGGAATAATTATGGAGGGGAATTCTATGTATGGGGTGGAGAAAATAAATTATTAAGTTCACTAATTATTATAGTTAATCCTTGGTTTATGGCACTATTGTTTGTTATTGCAGGTATGTGTGCAAAATATTCATTAGAAAAGCGAGATACAAAGAAATTTATAAAGGAACGTGTTAGTAAACTACTTGTTCCATTTATTTGTGGAATAATATTACTTGTACCAATGCAGACTTTATATGCAAGAAAATTCTTTTATAGATATAATGGTAGCATTTTAGATAACTATAAATATTTTTTTACAAATTTTACAGATTTAAGTGGCTATGATGGAGGTTTTACCCCAGGGCATTTATGGTTTATACTATTTTTATTTATAATCTCTCTTTTAGTTATATTAATAATAAAATATATACCTCATGAAAAAGTTTCAGCTAAATTAGAAAAAGCAAATATAATTGGAATTATTTTATTATTTATACCTGTATGGCTAATGTCTTATATCGGATCTTTTGGAGTATATAGTTTTGGTAGATATTTTACATTGTATTTATTAGGTTATTATATGTTTACTAATGAAATAATTATAGATAAAATTATGAAAAGTAAGAGATTAATTTTGGGATTATTTTGCTTATTTCAACTAATGTTAGTAATAGCATATTATAATTTTTATTACTATGGAGATTTATTCGTAAACCTTGTTGGATGGTTAGGAACATTATCTTGTATAATTATAGGTAAATTGTACTTAAATAAAGAAAATAAAGTTACTAATTATTTTAAGAAAGCATCATTTCCAATTTATATTTTACATCAAACGATTTTAGTAATAATTGGTTACTATTCTTTAACAATGCTAGATAATATTTTTGGGCAAATATGTATGATTCTTTTTGGAAGTTTTGTAGTAACTATATTATTTTTTGAAATTATTAGTAAAATTCCTATTCTAAAAAAGATTATAGGAGTTCGTTAAATTAACAATAGTTCCGCAATAAACACAACTAAAAATATATGTAATAAGAACTAAATTATATAAAAAGGATGTGTGTTCTTATGGACAAGAAAAAGAATGAAATTATTTTTTTTGAAAACCAAGGAGTAAAATTAGAAGTTAACTTAAAGGATGAAACTGTATAGCTAAATAGACAACAATTAGCAAAATTATTTGATAGAGATATAAAGACAATTGGTAAACATATTAATAATGCTTTAAGTGAATAACTAAAAGATATTCCAACTGTCGCAAAATTTGCGACAGTTCAAAAAGAAGGAGAAAGAGATGTAACTAGAGATATAGAATACTACAATTTAGATATGATATTAAGTGTTGGCTACAGAGTAAAATCTGATAAAGGTGTGATTTTCAGACAATGGTAAATAAAGTATTAAAAGATTATATGTTAAAAGGTTATGCTGTAAATCAAAGAAGATTAGAATATTTAGAAAAAACAATAAAACTAATTGATATAGC
>CARBKU010000355.1 GCA_948946035.1 uncultured Clostridia bacterium | reverse complement strand
AGTCAAGATATCAAATTTATAAAATTAGTTTTGTTTTATGAAATAATAAATGACCATATTACATACTTAAGAAAGCCAATTATTTATTTAATTGGTGGTATTTCGATTATAAAAGGAACTATGACTTTAGGAAGTTTAACTGCTCTTATTTTATTTTCAGAGAAGTTACTAGATTGTTTATTAGTAATAGGAGCTAATATGGAAAAAATTGATACTTTTTGTGTAGTTAATAAAAAAATTAATAGTTTAATGTTATTAAAAGAGGAAGAAAATAAATTTCCTAATTATAATTTAAATGGAGACATTCTATTTCATAATGTTTCTATTGTGATAGATGAAGTATCAATTTTAGAGAATATGTATTTTGATATAAAAAAAGGGGAAAAAGTCGCCATTATAGGTGAAAATGGAAGTGGGAAAAGCATTTTAGCAAAAGCAATGATGGGATTTTATGAAACAAAAGGTAATATTTATTTTAATTATCATAATAGTAAACAGTTGAATAAAGAAAATATAAGAGAATTTGTAGATTATATTTCGGGAGATGCCGAAATGTTTTTAGGAACAATTTTAGAAAATTTGCAATTAGATAAAACTTATGAAGAATCAAAAATACTCCAAGCTACAAAAGATAGTGAAATACTAAAAGATATATATAAATTTGAAAATCAATTTGAAACGCCAATAGGAGAAAAAGGGGTAAAACTATCTGGAGGTCAAAAACAGAGAATTTTAATTGCAAGGGCTTTGCTTAGAAATAAGCCTATTATGATATTTGATAATGTTTTTAATAAATTGGATAATCAAACAAGAGAGAGAATTTTAAAGAACTTACAGAAAAGATATAATGATAAAACAATGATTTTTATTACTCATGATGAAATAATGAAACAAAATGTAGATAAAATTATATATTTAAGGAAGGAAAACGTAAATGAGTAAAGCAAAAGAAATAAAAGAATTATATGATAAAACAGGATATCATAAAAAGATATTATTATTATTTTTTGTAATTGTCATAACAGTAGTAATAGAAATTGTAACAATTCCAAATATAGTAAGAAATATATTGGAAATACATATTCCAAAACATAATGAAAAAGTATTGGTTATTTTTGTTGCTATTTATATTGTAGTATTAATTGTTCAATGTTATATGGTTTTACTGCATTGTGATATGAGATGTATTTTAAAAAGATTAATTCAAAGAGATTTAAGAGGAAAAATATTTACTAAATTGCAATATGTAAAAGCCAAATTTTATGACGAAAATCATACAGGAATGATATTGCAATTTTTGCAAGATGATTCTTCTAAGGCAGGAGAACTATTTCCAATTATTATTACTGAAATGTTAATTATGGGTTTAGTAAGATTTAGCATTTATACAGTTTTTTTGCTTTTTCTTAATATCAAAATTACTTTAGCAGTGTTAATGTTATATATTATAGGATTAATAATAACATTGGTTGTTAATAAAAAGACTGTAAAAAAAATTCATGAAATTAGAAAACTGAATATGGAAATATACACTGAAATTAATGAAGGTGTTCAAAATTTTTTTACAATTAAGACATTAGGAATTTTAGAACAAAGAGTTAAAAGACTGCAAGAGAAATTAAAAAGTTTTACACAAAATAGTTTTAAATTAGAAAAAGATATTTCTATGTATAAAAGTATTTTTGGCTTTATTATATCTATTTCTACAATTCTTGTATTATACTTTGGAAGTTTAGAAGTGTTACAAGGAATTATGACATATGTATCACTTATGTTGATGTTTGAATATGTTTCTTATTTAGAATATGAATTTGACTTTTTTTTAAGGCATTTAACAGACTTTAATGAATCTGTAATTTCATATAT
>CARBKU010000354.1 GCA_948946035.1 uncultured Clostridia bacterium | reverse complement strand
AGGAGGACACAACTGCATTTTAATTGGCAGTCCACGGATCTGGAAAAACAATGTTAGCAAGAAGACTACCAAGTATATTACCAAACATAGAATTTGAAGAAGCTTTAGAAGTTACAAAAATACATAGTGTTGCAGGACTTTTATCAGCTAAAACCCCAATAATCTTAAAAAGGCCATTTAGAAGTCCTCATCACACAATTACGCCAGCTTCACTAATTGGAGGAGGAAAAATACCAAAGCCAGGAGAAATAAGTTTAGCACACTTTGGAGTCTTATTTTTAGATGAGTTACCAGAATTCCAAAAAAGCACTTTAGAATTATTACGAGGACCATTAGAAGATAGAATAGTAACAATTAGTAGATTAAATATGGCAATTACCTACCCATGTAACTTCATGTTCATTTCAAGTATGAATCCATGTCCATGTGGTTATTATAACTGCAAAGAAAAAGAATGTAATTGCACATCTGACCAAATAAAAAAATATATAAACAAAATAAGTGGACCACTATTAGACAGAATAGACATACAAATAGAAGTACAAAGTGTAGAATACAAAAAAATAAATGATCAAAAACTGGCAGAAACCTCAGAGCAAATAAGAAAAAGAGTAAACAAAGCACGAAAAATACAACTAAAAAGATATGAAGAATACAATATTTTTTCTAATTCAGAATTAACGCCACAATTAATAGAAAAACATTGCAAATTAGATGGCAAAAGTAAAAAAATACTAGAATTAGCCTTTGAAAAATTAGGACTAAGTGCTAGAGCATATAGTAGAATATTAAAAGTTGCAAGAACAATTGCAGATTTAGATTACTCAGAAAACATAGAAGTAAATCATTTAGCAGAAGCAATACAATATAGAAGTTTAGATAGAAAATATTGGGGAAGCTAACAAGAAATAAGATATAGAAGTTTAGGAAGAAAAAAATAGGGAAGTTGACAAAAATTATAAAAAACTAGGAGGAAAATATAGAAACAATAAAACAAGGAGAAAATAAATATCCAACCAAATTAGCAACCATAAAAAATTCTCCAAAACAATTATATTATAAAGGAAATATTGAATTGCTAAAAGAAAATATTATTGCAATTATAGGTTCTAGAAATTGTACAGAAAATGGTAGAAAATTAGCAGAAAAATTCACAAAAGAATTAGTAGCACAAGGACTAGTAATTGCAAGTGGTTTAGCAAATGGAATTGATACAATTGCACATAAAACAACATTAAATAAAAATGGAAAAACAATTGCTGTACTAGGAAATGGATTTAACAATATATTTCCTAAAGATAATATAGATTTATACAACAATATAATAGAAAAAGGAGGGCTAGTAATTAGTGAATATCCACCAGATATAAAAGCAGAATCTATAAACTTTATAAAAAGAAATAGAATTGTTAGTGGAATATCAATTGGAGTACTAGTTATAGAAGCAGTTTATCGAAGTGGAACAAGCATAACCGCAAGATATGCAACAGAGCAAGGAAAAAAGGTATTTGTCTTACCACACGAAATTAATGATATACATGGAGTTGGAACAAATAAACTCATACGAAAAGGTGCAATTTTAGTTACATCAACAAAAGAAATTATAGACGAATATGACTTCTTAGAATATAAAGTTAGTAAGAAAAAAGATTCGAAAAATTATAAAACCTTAAATGCAATAAATGAAATTAATATAGTAAAAGATAAAAAAGAAAATGAAAAATATAAGAAGCTATATGAATTAATTGGAGAAAATATATTACATGCAGATGAAATCTGTGCAAAAACAAATATGAAGTTAAATGATATCAATAATATGTTATTCTTTTTAGAAATAAATGGTTTTATAAGAAAAGTAGCAGGAGGAT
>CARBKU010000353.1 GCA_948946035.1 uncultured Clostridia bacterium | reverse complement strand
ATTAGTTATAAAAATATTATATACCATTTATACTAAAAATAACATAACAATTGCATTTCAATATTGTTACTATGATTAATTTATGATAATGTCTTAAGTAGTAACTTTAGAAAATGTCCCAATTTGAAAATAATTGTTCTCCAAAAATCAAATAATAATTTTATTATTAAGATTTTTAGGAGGATATATGAGAAAGGTTGAGTTGAAAATGAAAGAGTTAAATAAATATGAAGTTATTAAAGAATTAGTTGATCATAATGGAAATAAAATTCGTGCAAAAGAAAAATTAGGGTTATCTATAAGACAGATAAATAGATTAATAAAAATATATAAAGAGAAAGGTAAATCTCGGTTTCGTACATGGAAATCGCTACAGAAAGCCAGCCAAATCCTTAGATAAATCTTTCTCAGATAATATTATACTCCTTTATCAGAAAAAATATAACAATTTTAATTTTAAACATTTTTACGAGTATCTTACTGAGGAAGAAAATATTAATGTTTCATATACTTTTGTATATACAACATTAATGAATAAAGGAATTCGTTCACCAAAGGCTAGAAAAGCAACTAAAAGGCGATTAGCCAAAGAAAAACTACAAAAAGAAAAGAAATTAGAAAATAAAACAGAAGAAGAAATTGAAGTTGTTGTTAATAATGAAGTTGCTTTAGAAGATTCTCACCCAAGAGGTGAAAAACCTAAATATTTTGGAGAAGTAACTGAAATGGATGGTTCATATCATCTATGGTTTGGAGATAAAAAATCTTGTCTACATCTTGCTACAGATAAAGCTACAAATCATATAGTTGGAGGATACTTTGACTGGCAAGAAACTTTAAAAGGATATTATAATGTATTTAAGCAGATACTGGAAGATTATGGAATACCATATCAATTTAAAACTGATAATAGAACTGTATTTAATTATAATAGACTCAATGAAGACAAAAGAACTTCGGAAAAAGATGTACTAACGCAATTTGGATATGCTTGCAAACAATTAGGAACTAGCCTTGATACAACAAGTGTATCACAAGCAAAAGAGCTAATTGAAAGAGATAATGAGACATTTCAAGATAGACTAATAAATGAATTAAGATTAAATAATATAACAACAATTGAAAGTGCAAATGAATATTTAATAAAAATATTTATCCCTAAATTCAATAAAAAATTTGCTTTAGATTATAAAAAATTTGAATCTGTATACGAAAAATCACCATCAGCAGAAAAGATTAACTATACTCTAGCAGTTTTAACTCCAAGAAAAATAGATAATGGAAATAGCATAAAATTTAAAAACAAATATTATCAACCTTATGAGAATAGCGAATTAAAATGTTTTAAATCAAAGACAGAATGCCTTGTAATTGAAGCCTTTAATGGAGAATTATTAGTAACAATTGGTGAAAAAGTATATGAGTTAAGAGAGTTAGAAAAACACGAGAAATACTCAAAAGAATTTGATATTACACCAGAAATAAAAAAGGAAAAGAAGAAATATATTCCACCAATGAGTCATCCATGGAAACTGGCATCCTTCAAACAACAGATGAAAAAAGCACATACCGAACGAGTATATGCTTAAAACCAAGATACAAAAGTATCTTACAAAAAAATCTTTCACCTAAAAATATTATAGGCAGAAAGATAAGAAAATATACAAAAAATCTTGAGCCTGCCTCCGCGGCGAGCGGAAAGACTCAAGATTGATATAATAGCATGTATAATTTAGCGGAAATATTTTTCCGTTAATGTTTAGAAATTTTTGGGACATTTTCAAAAATTATTGACATATGTTCTAATTGTTTATGTATTCCATTTTCTCCCAATTTGCCTTTTTATTTTATTTGGCTTTATGCTTAAATAT
>CARBKU010000352.1 GCA_948946035.1 uncultured Clostridia bacterium | reverse complement strand
ATTTTTATTAGTTATTCGCAAAATTTTGTGTCTATATATCTATTCTAACACCATTTTGTATCGAGTTAATTTGATAAATTTTAGCTCTGTGAGATAAAATTTATTGCCTCGCAGAGCCCCCGAGTTGTGTTAGTATGACACAACTCATAGGGGAGAACGATTTAGTTAAGTACACTAAAATGTTCTCCCCATAAAATAGCTTGTTTAAGCTGAGATTTTTTTATTTATCATTTTTTCAATTACCATTGTCATATCTTCCAGACTCACTGGAAAAGAAATTATACCAACACCTCTATAATATATATCTATTTCCTGAACTTTTTTACCATTTATCTTTTCTGTTTGATGAACTAATATTTTTTCTATTAGTTCGTTTAGTATTTCTGGTGTTAGTTCAGTTATTTCAGTATATTTCTTAACATTAGATATAAACTGCGTTAAATCAGTTGTTTTCTTTTCAGTATTGTCTATTTTCTTTGATAATTGTTCAATCTTTGTTTTTAGTTCTTTTTGTTCCTTATCATAATTAAATGATAAGTTTCTAAATCTTTCATCTGTTAGTTTTCCTGAAATATTATCTTCGTAAATATGCTGAAACAAAGTATCAATTTCAATTATTCTTTTCTTCGCTTGTTCAAGTTCTTTCTTGTTTTTAGAGATTTGTTTTAGCTCATCTTGTGTAGATTTTGCAAGTTGTTCTCTTATAAATAAATCTTCAAAATTCTTCATATAGGAAACTACTTTTTGTATATTTTCTAAAACAAGGCTTTGCAATATTTCGTCTGTAATCCAGTGTGAAGTACACAAAGAAATATTTTTCTTATAACTGGAACATCTATAATAGTCTTTTGCGTTTAGGTCAGTAGCAGGTGATTGAAAGTATAGCTTTTTACTACAATCATAACAAAATAGTAATCCTGAAAATATACTTTTCTTGCCTGACCTCGTAGGCTTTTTTCTGTTATTTCTTAACTCTTGAGCAATGTTCCAAGTATATTCATCAATTATTGGTTCATGGGTATTTTTAAATATTTGCCAATCTTCTTTTGGAATAGGAACTTTAGTCTTATCCTTGTAGGAACGAATAGTATATTTAAAATTAACTGTATCTCCAATATATTCTTGTCTATCTAAAATACTTGCTACTGTTGTAGCATTCCAATGATGTTTAAATTCTTGTAGTTTAGTAGGGAACTTTCTTCCAATACTTATAAAATATTCTGCTGGTGTCATTATATTTCGTTCTTTTAATATTCTAGCAATTTCACATGTTCCATGTCCTTGAATAAAAAGATTATATATTTCTTTTACAACTTTTGCTGATGTTTCATCCACAATCCATTTTGTTTTATCATTTTCATCTTTTTTATAGCCATAAGGAATATTGTTTGCAAGTGAAATTCCAGATTCGCCTTTACTTTTAAGAACTGCTCTAACTTTTTGACTTGTATTTTTTGCATGCATTTCATTAAACCAATCTTGAATAGGCAAGAAATCATTTAAACCTTTACTACTATCAATATTATCCATTATAGCAATATATCTAATACCGAAGTCTTACAAAATCTTCTTCAAGAAGTTGTCCAACAACAAGTCTATTTCTTCCAAGTCTTGAATGGTCTTTTACTATAATTGTTTCAATTTGTCCACTTTCAGCAAGTTCCATCATTTCCATAAAAGCAGGTCTTGTAAAAGTAGTTCCAGAATACCCATCATCAACAAAGAACTTAATGTTTTGAAATTTGTTATCTTCTGCATATTTACTTAAAATTAATTTTTGATTTTTTATACTATTGCTTTCTCCTGATAGTTCATCATCTCTTGATAAACGACAGTATAAAGCAGTTATTTTATCGCTTTCTAGCTGTTTCATT
>CARBKU010000351.1 GCA_948946035.1 uncultured Clostridia bacterium | reverse complement strand
TATTTAGAAAAATTAGAATTCAATAAAATACAAAAAAAGCTAAGTACATTTTCCTGTACATATATAGGAAAAAAACTTAGCCAAGAGTTATTACCAAGCAATAAAAAAGAAATAGTAAAACACAATTTACAAGAAACACAAGAATCGGTTAAATTAATAGAAAGAATTTCTTGTCCCATATTTAACGAAATTGATAATATAGATATTATACTAAAAACTATAGAAAGCCAAAACACATTATCAATAAAAGCTCTATTAGCATTGGCAAATATATTTAAAGTATCACAAGAATTAAAAAAATACTTCAACCAAGAATTCATAACTAAAGAAGACTACCCTATATTACATCCATTATTTTCAAAACTATATACAAATAAAAACATACTAGACAGAATTTATGCTTGTATTATAGATGAAACTACAATTGATGATAAAGCATCTAAACAGCTTGAGAGCATTAGAAAAAAACAAAAAAGACTAGAACAAGATATTAGAAATACATTAAATCAAATAATTCATTCTTCTACATATTCAAAATACATTCAAGAAAATATAATTACAATTAGAAATGATCGTTTTGTTATTCCAGTAAAAGAAGAATACCGCACAAAAATTAAAGGATTTGTTCATGACATTTCAAATGCTGGTTCTACTATTTTTATAGAACCACTTTCTGTATTTGAAATAAACAATGAAATAAATCAATTAAGAATGGATGAAATAATAGAAATAGAAAAAATTCTTCAAGAATTATCATCATTATTTTTTCCTTATCTTGAAGAATTAAAAATTGATAGTGAAACAATTGGTAAACTAGACTTTATTTTTGCAAAAGCTAAATTTTCAAAATCTATAAATGGGGTTACACCAATAATTAATGATAAAAAGGAAATAAATCTAATAAATGCTAAACATCCTCTAATTGATGCAAGCAAAGTCGTTCCTATTTCACTTGAACTAGGAAATAATTACTCAACATTACTTATTACAGGTCCTAATACTGGTGGTAAAACAGTTACATTAAAAACTATTGGTCTACTTACTTGTATGGGATGTAGTGGTTTAAATATTCCTACAAGTGAAAATTCTAGTATATATGTTTTTGATAAAATATTTACAGATATAGGAGATGATCAAAGTATTAGTGACTCTTTGAGTACATTTTCTTCTCACATAACAAATATTGTAGAAATAACTAATGGTGTTAATGAAAATTCTTTAGTTTTAATTGACGAATTGGGTTCAGGAACTGATCCATTAGAAGGTGCAAATCTTGCTATTAGCATTTTAGACTTTTTAAGAGAACAACTTTGTCTTACTGTAGTAACAACACATTATCAGGAATTAAAACATTATGCACTTGTAACAGACGGATTTGAAAATGCATCTGTTGAATTTGACATTAATACTTTAAGCCCAACTTATAAATTACTTGTTGGAATTCCTGGAAAAAGTAATGCTTTTGCAATTAGTAAAAAGTTAGGTTTATCTGATTCTATTATAAATCGTGCAAAATCTCTAATGTCTGATGATGTAATAAATGTTGAAAAATTACTTAAAAATATTTATGATGATAAATTTACTATTGAAAAAGAAAAAAGTGAAATTGAACAACAACTGCAACAAATTAACTTACTACGAAAATCTTTAGAACGTGATAATTTTATTTTAAAAAAGCAAGAAAAAGATTTAATTAATAATGCTAAAATTAAAGCTCGAAATCTTCTATTAGATGCCAAAGAAGAAGCTTCTGAAATTATAAATAAATTAAATAAATTAGATGATGCAAAAAATTCTAATCAACTAAGAAATCACTTAAATGATAAAATTAAAGAATTACAAATTATTGATTCTAAAGAACCTATAAGTTCTAATAGT
>CARBKU010000350.1 GCA_948946035.1 uncultured Clostridia bacterium | reverse complement strand
ATAATGTAAAAAACAAATTTGAATTAGACCAGTTTTCAGAACAAATTTATGAAGGAAAACAAATAAAATTTGTTTATAATCAACAAGCATACGATATATTAAAACAAAACTATCAAAAGAAAATAGTAGAAGAAGTAAGAGAAAACCCAAAAATGTTTTCATTGATTCAAGAAAACGAAACATTAAAAGCAACATTAAGTGAATATAAACAAATATCTTCAAAATTTGAAACTATGTATAACGAAGAAAAAGCAGCAAAAGAAAATCTAATAAATGAAAAAGCTACATTACAAGCAACAAATAGTAACTACATTGAAAAGAATCATAAACTGGAAGAAGAAAAATATAAATTACAACAAGAAATAGAAAGACTTAACACTAGAGGTTTTTTTGCAAGATTATTTAATAAATAAAAATAATTTGACATAGAATAAAAATGATGCTATAATTATATTAGCTTATAAGTGAAGTAACTATTCATTAAGCTATGTACCAGTATGTGGGTAACGACACATACTCTTTTTTTTTGCAAAAAATAAAAAGTGGGGTTATGTAACGATTCACCCCACCCGACAAAGATTACTCTTTATCTTGTTTGTTCTGCAATGATTGTATTTCTGCTTTCAATCTTTCGATTTCTTGCAAAAGCAACCATATCAAACTGTAACTATTCATTTGTAATATGTACCCCCTTTCATAAGATTACCTTACTACTAAGGCTTGAATTATTATATAATAAAAACAAAAAAATGTCTATAATTGTTGAAAAATACTATACTTTATCACTTTTTATTATTTTAATTAAATTATTTCTTTCTTCATCTTTTAACCAAACTAAATGACTTCTAATTCTAGTAACACTACCCCTAATAGCATTACAAGTGCAGTTTTCCTTTTTGCTAATACTTGTATATGTTTCTAGCTTTTGATTTTCTTTAACATCAAAGAACATAAAAAATCTTCTTCTCTGTATTTCAGTACCTTTTTTTAACTTATCAACAAAGTCAAGAAATTCTTTAATTTTACTTTCTGGAATCTCTTTTGCTCTAATTGAATTTAAAAAATTATATACTAATAAAGAAAGATCTTCTTTTTCTTCCATATTTACCCCCCTTAATAAAAATTTAAAAGCCAAGATAAATAGGATATATCTTGACTTTAGAAACACACATATTTGTAAGTACAAAAGTGAAAGACAATTTTAAAATCTCTTTATTACAACAAAAAATAGGATAAATATACTTACTAATATGCACAACAATAAATTACACTATCTTGTGTAACATATTAAAAAACTTAATACCATCCAAAAAACCTACTAAATAATGCAAGTCTTGCTTATATTCTTCTATTGTATGGCATTCTCCCATTAAATCTTCGAACTCGCGTTGTCTATTAGTTCCTATTTTTTTTCCTATTTCTTGGTACATCTCATCAAATTTATCATCAAATTTTTTATTACTTCTTTTATATTCTTCGTTTATTTCTAGTTTTTTTATTGGTTGGCGCATTCGTTCAGATATAATATATTCTACATCTTCAAACAAATCTTCCAAAGTTTTACCTCCTTTCTTTATACTATACATTATATACTACCATATAATATACGACTATGCAAGTATAATATTATTTTATATCATAATAAATGGGTGGTAAAAATGCTAAAACTAGCCATTAGTAACGAAATGAAGAAAAAAAATATTTCTCGTTACAAATTACAACAAATAACAAACTGGAATTACAAGAGAATAAATGCTTTATATAGAAATGAAATGAAATATGTATCTCTTGAAGAATTAGACATACTTACAAAAATTTTAGAATGCGATATACAAGACATAATAAAATAATGGACATAAGATAATAGCATATAAAATCGGTCTA
>CARBKU010000349.1 GCA_948946035.1 uncultured Clostridia bacterium | reverse complement strand
AATAATGATAATGAACAAAGATCTAGACAACAAGATAACAGTGATGAAGACAATGAAAGTAATGAACAAGATTCAGAAGAAGATAATAATGAATAATTGAAAATAAAAGTACAGATAATTTTAAAGGTTATCTGTATTTTTTTTATTGTTAATAAATATAGTTACAATTTACAACTTATTTAAAATATTATTACTAAATTGTAACATTTTTTGACAATAAATTTGTAAAAAATATGAAAAATATATTTACATTTTTACAATAAATGTATAAAATATATTAAACGAAAAAAGTCGAAAAACAACAAAAGAAAACAAAAAAAGAAAAGGAGCATATTATTAATGAAAATATTGATGTTAACTTGGGAATATCCACCAAGAGTTGTAGGTGGAATAGCAAGAGTAGTATATGACTTATCAAAAACATTATTAAAAGATGGGCATGATGTAACAGTGGTAACATATAGAGAAGGCGAGGCTCCATATTTTGAAGATGACAAAGGTATAAAAGTATATAGAGTAGACAATTATATGATAAATCCAAACAATTTTATTGATTGGGTTATGCAACTAAACTTTAATATGGTAGCAAAAGCTAATGAAATTATGTTAAAAGAAGGAAACTTTGATGTAATACATGCACATGATTGGTTAGTTGCATATGCTGCAAAAACAATAAAAAACTCATATAACATACCAATAGTTTCAACAATACATGCAACAGAAGCAGGAAGAAATTCTGGTATTCATGACGAAACACAAAGATATATAAATGATACAGAATGGATGCTAACATACGAATCATCAGAAGTAATAGTAAATAGCAATTATATGAAAAACGAATTACAAAGACTATTTGGTTTACCATATGAAAAAATAAATATAATACCAAATGGTGTAAACTTAAACCTATTCAATGGAGTAGAAAGAGACTACAACTTTAGAAGAAAATATGCAATGGATAATGAAAAAATAATATTATATATGGGAAGATTAGTATATGAAAAAGGAATACAACATTTAATTTCAGCAATGCCAAAAATATTGCAAGGATATAGAGATAGCAAACTTATAATATGTGGAAAAGGTGGAATGTTAGACGAACTAAAACAACAAGTAAAATCAATGGGAATAGAAAATAAAGTTTATTTTGCAGGATATATGAAAGGGAAAGATGTGCAAAAGATGTATAAAGCAGCAGATATTGCAGTATTTCCAAGTACATATGAACCATTTGGAATAGTAGCATTAGAAGCAATGCTATCAGAAAAACCAATAGTTGTATCAGACATTGGAGGTCTAAATGAAATAGTAGAACACAGAGTAAATGGAATGAAATCATATTGTGGAAATCCTAACTCAATTGCTGATTCAATTTTAGAATTGTTATATGACTATAAGTTATGTGCAGACATAACTAAAAAAGCTAAAAATATTGTTAGAAATGAATATAATTGGAGTAAAATAGCACAAGATACACACTTTACATATCAAAAAGCAATATGTCAATCAGTTGCAGAAAAACAAAAAAGAGAGATTGAACAAGAAAAAGCAAGAAAAACTAAAAAAGCTAAAAATACAGAAAATGAAATTACTAACTTATTAAGCTTTAAAAAACGTCATGCATATGCATGACGTTTTTTAAAATTGTTACAATTCACAACTCATCTATATGTTATAAGGCTCAAATGCTTTTTATATAAATATTTCTTCAAATTCTCGACTGCCTTACAAATATTAAGTAATTCTAATTCCATAAAATGTGCCTCTTTCACGTTCAAAACCATGCTTCTATCAATTTCGCATAAATTACGAATGCGACTTAGAATAGTTTTACGAATTCTAAAACAAAAGTCACAAAGGGTCCTGTTTTCGGGTATAGTTGTGACTTTT
>CARBKU010000348.1 GCA_948946035.1 uncultured Clostridia bacterium | reverse complement strand
TAGGTTGCGACACACAAAGTGTAAAAAAATCATATATTATAACCTGCTCTTGCAAAAAGTCGAAACTTGAATTTATTTTTTTAAGTTTAGCTTTTTTTACTAAACAATTTCTATTTCTCACTCCACTCAAGTAAAAAAATTAATGAATAGTAACAAAAATTTTAATCGATTACAACAAAATACTTGAAAAAAAGCTAATAACAGGATAAAATAGATAGAAGAAAATACAAAAATTATACATAAATTATTTGTAAAGCATATACTTTGACTAAAAAGGAGAAAATAGATGTATTTAATTGTAGGTTTAGGAAACCCAGAAGAGGAATACAATAACACTAGACATAACATGGGATTTTGGACAATAAATAAATTAGCAAATCAATATAACATAGAAATAAGCAAAAAAAAATTTAAAGGGTTATATGGAGCAGGAACAATAGAAAATGAAAAAGTCATCATATTAAAACCACAAACATATATGAATTTAAGTGGAGAATCAATAAGAGAAGCAATAGACTTTTACAAAATAGAACAAGAAAAAATTATTATAGTATATGACGATTTAGACATTATATCAGGAATTATAAAAGTCAGAAAAAAAGGTGGAGCAGGAACACATAATGGTATGAAATCAGTAGTTAGTAATTTAGGAACACAAGAATTTACAAGAATAAGAGTAGGAATTGGATTACCACAAAACAAAAATGACCTAATAAATTATGTAATAGGACCTATACCAAAAGAAGAAAAAATAAAGTTAGAAAATGGAACAACTTTAGCAAAGGATGCAATAATAGAAATTATAAAAAACGGTGTAGATATTGCAATGAACAAATTCAATTAGAAATAAAAAGAAGAGGGAAGATAAAATGGCAGAACTAATAATACAAGAAAAAGAAAAATCAAAGAAAATAGCATTAGTAGAAAATGATAGATTAGTAGAATATTACGAAGAAGATGAAACAATAAAGAGAAAAGAAGGAAATATATATATAGGAATAATAAAAGATATAGTAAAAGGAATGCAATCAGCATTTGTAGATATAGGAACAGAAAAAAATAGTTTTATACATCTAAAAGATATATTACCAAAAATAGATGAAAAAAAAGAAAAATACGAAAATACAGTAAATATATCAGATGTTGCAAAAAATGGACAAAAAATATTAGTACAAGTAAAAAAAGACAGCAATAAAAATAAAGGAGCAAGAGTATCAACACATATAAACCTACCAAGCAAATATATAGTATTAATGCCAAATACAAATATAATAACAGTTTCACAAAAAATTGAAGACGAAAAAGAGCAACAAAGATTAATAAAAATAGTTAAAGAAAACTTAGATAATGGAAATGGAGCAATAATAAGGACTTCGGCACAAGGGAAAAGTGAAGAAATTATAAAAGATATAAAATCAATTCAAAAAAAATGGAACAAAATAATACAAACAAGCATTGATCCAAATTTAAATAAATCAAAGTTATTATATCAAAGTGAAGATATTGTGGAAAAAATATTAATAGATTTAGCAAATAAGGAAATTAAAAAAATAACTGTTAATGCTAAAAGCGAATATGAAAGACTTAACATACTAAAAGAAGAAAACGAGGAATATCAAAATATAGAAATAGAATTAAAGGAAAAAGAAGATATTTTAGATATATATGAAATAAAAAAACAAATAGACAGAATAGAAAACAGAAAAATTTGGCTAAAATGTGGAGGATTTATAACAATAGATAGAACAGAAGCCTTAACAGCAATAGATATAAACACAGGAAAATATACAGGAACTAAAGATTTAGAACAAACAATATTTAAAGTAAATAAAGAGGCAACAATAGAAATAGCAAAACAATTAAGATTAAGAGACATAGGTGGAATTATAATTATTGATT
>CARBKU010000347.1:1294-1917 GCA_948946035.1 uncultured Clostridia bacterium | reverse complement strand
TTCTCACAAAAAACATTTATGAAAGGAAAAATACTAATGAATAATAAAGCTGATTTATCTAACGAAAAAGGCTTTTACATATGGTTTGATAAAAATAATAAAAAAGAGTATTATACTACCACTTTAACATTATATAACTCAAAAATTGGTGCTAGTAAAAACTCTAAATATTCTTATATATACTATACTGAGAACTTCTTACCTAAAGTTTCTCCTAAAAGAAATCGAGCTGAATATATAAAAAACGCTTTAAAACCAAAACCACTAGATTTATATAATCCTTATGAAGAACGATATGGTATGCTTTTAATAAATTTCTTAAATGCTAGATTAGATGATTGGAGACATGCATATAAAGATTTTATATATGCTTATGGTCTGGGAATAATAGAAAAATATTCTAGTAAAAAAATGAGATTATCATATACAGATATAAATTCATTTATATCAAATGCAAAGGGAATTTTTGAAAGTGCTCAAGTAAAATTATATGGACTTCAATTAGAATTAAAAGAATGTGTAGATTACATATATAATTTAAATGGAAATGAAGAAGATAAAGAATATGAACCATATACAAAATTTCAAGCATATTCGTTAAAACATAATTTAATAAATAAACA
>CARBKU010000347.1:0-1284 GCA_948946035.1 uncultured Clostridia bacterium | reverse complement strand
TTTTGTTTCTGCTAAATTAAGTGAACTTACACAAGGAATTAACGGCATAAATATGCAAAATGGTATTAAATATTCAAGTAGGTATTTTGATAATATTTGTTTTATAGTTTTAAGTGAATTGGTAAATAATAATATCACAATTAAAACTTGTAAACATTGTGGGAGATATTTTATTCCTGTAAACAGACAAGCCGAAGTTTATTGTGATTTAACACCTCGCTCTGGAAATGGAAAAAAATGTAGAGAACTAGGAGCTCGTACTACATATGCTAAAAATGTCAAAGAAGTTGATGGTCTTTTAATTTATAGAAGAACATATCAAAAAAGATTAATGGAATTAAGTAGAAATCCAAATACTTCAGAAAAAGATAAGAAAAAATTTAATGCATGGAAGAAATCTGCACAAGAAAAAATTAAAGAATTTAAAAAAGGTAAAATTACTGAAGAACAGCTAAAAATCTGGATGGAAGAAAATAAAGATTTATAGTACATATTTAATTTATATAAAGATTGGAGGAACAATATGTTTGCGGTGAAAAACTTTGATACCTGGATTGAAGATACTGAATCTGGAAAGTTTGGTAGTGGTGCAAGTGAAAAAATTTGGCTTATCAATCCAGAAACAAATGAAAAGGGATTGTTTAAATTTCCTAAAGTAAAAAATAATGGACATATTACAGGGGAATATTGGGCAGAGAAACTTTCTACAGAAATTGGAAAGCTAATTGATGTAGAATGTGCTAAAGTTGATATTGGTACATATAAACGGAAGAATTGGTTCTATGAGTTATAATATACTAGAAGATTCAGAGTCAAATTTATTAGAAGGGTTAGCATTTATTCAAACTCATTATCCATATTATATTAAGGATAAATTAGAAGATCCATATTCTAATATTAAGTATTCCATTCAAATGATACAAAAAAGTCTAGCTGGAATAATTGATATTGAAGAATTATACAAAGTAATAATTTTTGATGTTTTAATAGGAAATAGTGATAGACATCATAGTAATTTTGCAATTATATCAAAAGGAACTGTATATAGAACACCAGAGAATATGTTGGACATATATTTTGACTATAAAATGTGTCCTTTATATGATAATGGTTCTTCTCTATGTGCTTATGAAGATAATAATGATATAGAAATATTTTTTAAAGATAAAATGAAATTCGAATCACTTGTAAATACAAAATCAAAATCAGCAATAGGCTGGGAAAATGAAAGACCTATTAGACACTTTGAATTATTAAAGAAACTAAAAGATAATGTTTATTCAC
>CARBKU010000346.1 GCA_948946035.1 uncultured Clostridia bacterium | reverse complement strand
AAAAAAAAATATTAGAATATATACATGTTTATATGACTTTATTGTATCATTTGTAGGAATTATAAATATTTTAATAGTAAGTATAAGTGTTGAAAACGGTATACTTTCTTATGGTTCACTAATTATACTTGCTAGATATATTGATGCACCAGAGACATATTCTAAATGGTTTATTGAAGGATTTCAAATACGAAATGTAAGTAAAATTGGATATAACAAAATAAACAATATTCTTGAAAAGGAAGAAGAAGACATAGATATAGGAAAAGAATTAAAAAAAATTACAAGAATAGAATTTGAAAATGTTGACTTTTCTTATAATGAAAATAAAATGTATTAAATAAAATATCTTTTAATGTAAATAAAAATGAAAGTGTAGCTTTAGTTGGAAGAACTGGAAGTAGAAAGACAAGCTTGGTAAATCTTATTTGTAGATATTATGATTTAGAGTATGGAAAAATTAAAATAAATGGAGAAGACTATAAAACATATAGCATAAGAAGTCTAAGAGATAAAATTGGTTACATCATGCAAAAAGTAGTTATTTTTGATGGAACCATTTTGGAAAACATTAATTATGCAAATAAAGATATTTCTAAAGATGAAATTATTGAAATATGCAAAAAAATGAATTTACATGAAAAGATAATATCATTAAAAGATGGATATGAAAGTAAAATTGGAAAAAAAGGAATAGCATTGTCTAAAGGTCAAAGACAGAGATTAGTATTAGTTAGAGCATTTACAAAGCCAAAATCAATTATGATTTTTGATGACTCTTTTAGTGCAATTGATAAAGTAAATAAAAAGCAAATACTAGATAACTTAATGAATATGGAAAATAGTTTTACAAAAATTGTAATAGCACATGACATAGAATTAACTAGAAAATTTGATAAAGTAATATATATCAATAACAAAAATGTAATAGTGCGGGAAACATGAAGAATTAATAAAAAATGAAAATTATAGGAAAGTGTATGAATTAAATCAGGACAAAATAGAGGAAGAATATATATGAATAAAGAAATATTAAAAGAAATGTTTAACTGTACAAAAAATAAAAAAGAGACAATTATAGTTGGAATACTATTATTTATGCAATTGCTTATATATCAACTATCATATCCATTTATTATACAAATAATAGTAGACAATGCAATACCAAAAGAAAATATCAAATTAGTAATTATATTATCAATTATATTAATAATAATAGTTATTATTAGATTTTGTGCAGTTAGATATACAGAAATAAGGAGAAAGTTTTGTTGTAATGATAATAATGTTGAAATAAAAAATAAAGTTTTTAAAAGTATTCAAGATGCAAAAACAAGTGAATTAGATAAAATACAAGCAGGAAATTTATTTCAAATAGTGGGACAACAAAGTTGGGAAGCATCACAGTTATTTATATGGAATTTTGTAGGAATTATTAGTGTTAGATTAGCTTCAACGATTGTAATATCTATTATATTATTAATATTAAATCTAAAATTAGGAATTACTGTAATAGGAATTTTCATTGTATCTTATATTATTCTTATTCCAATGTATAGTAAAACAATGAAAACATATAAGAATCTACAAAAAATGGTAATAGAATTACAAGGAAATATAAATGAATATATAGAAGGCTATGGTACTACTAAAACATTAAGACTTGAAGAAGTCAATTTATCTCAAATAAGTAGTATGCTAGATAAATGCAAAAAAGAAATAGGAAAATCAAATAAAATAATAGCTATTCATGACAGTTTATTTTCGTTACTTACTTTTAGTGCAGTTATTGCTATTATAATAATTGGAGGAAACGAGTTAAGCATAGGAATAGGAATGAGTTCAACAATTATGCTTATGATTGATTATGTAGATGATATAAATAAACATATGAAGTCACTATTAGAACATGCACATAATT
>CARBKU010000345.1 GCA_948946035.1 uncultured Clostridia bacterium | reverse complement strand
CAACTCCATTAGGAGAAGGAAAAACAACAATGTCAATTGCAATAGCAGATGGGCTAAGGAAAATAGAAAAAAATTCTATATTAGCATTAAGAGAGCCTTCATTAGGACCAGTGTTTGGAATTAAGGGAGGTGCAACAGGTGGAGGAAAAGTGCAAATAGCACCAATGGAAGACATCAATTTACACTTTACAGGAGATATTCATGCAATTACAGCAGCAAACAATTTGCTATCAAGTTTAATAGATAATCATATATATTTTGGAAATGAATTAGAATTTGAAAAAGTTGTTTGGAAAAGGTGTTTAGATTTAAATGATAGACAATTAAGAGAAATAGAAACAGGCTTATCAGGAGAACAAAAAATAGTTCCAAGACATGATAAATTTGATATAACAGTAGCTTCTGAGATTATGGCAATATTATGCTTATCTAAAGATATAGAAGAATTAAAAGAAAGACTAGGAAATATTTTAATAGGTTACAACAAAAAAGGAGAACCAATTTATGCAAAACAGTTAAATGCACAAGGTTCAATGACTGTTTTATTAAAGGATGCAATAAAACCAAATTTGGTACAAACATTAGAACATACACCAGCCATAGTTCATGGGGGACCATTTGCAAACATAGCACATGGATGCAACAGTATTATTGCAACAAAATTGGCGTTAAAATTAGGAGATTATGTTGTTACAGAGGCTGGTTTTGGAGCAGATTTAGGAGCAGAAAAGTTTTTAGATATTAAATGTAGAAAAGCAGAAATAAAGCCAGATGTAGTTGTATTGGTAGCAACAATGAAAGCACTTAAATATCATGGAGGAATAGAAAAAGAAAAAATTCAAGAAGAAAATATAGAAGGACTAAAAAAAGGAATAGATAATTTATATCATCATATTGATAATATAAAAAATAAATTTGGACTAAATGTAATTGTAGCAATAAATAAATATAATCAAGATACACAAAAAGAAATAGAATTTTTAAGAGAAAAATTAGAGGAAAAAGATGTAGAATTAAGCTTAGTAGAAGGATGGGCAAAAGGTGGACAAGGAGCAACAGAAATAGCACAAAAAATTGTGGATTTATCAGAAAAAAAGACAGAGTTAAAATTTATGTATAATTTAAATGATTCTGTTAAAGAAAAGATAGAAAATGTTGTAGATAAAATATATGGAGCCAAAACTGTAGAATATTCAAAAGAGGCTTTAGATGAAATTACAAAAATTGAAGAATTAGGATTTGGAAATTTGCCAGTTTGTATTGCAAAAACACAATATTCCTTTTCAGATGATCCAAAAAATTTAGAATGCAAAGGAGATTATAGCATTACAGTAAAAAATGTAGAATTAAAAGCTGGTGCAGGGTTTATTGTAGTACTTGCAGGAAAAATTATGACTATGCCAGGACTTCCAAAAGTTCCAGCAGCGGAAAGTATTGATATAGACGAAAATGGAGAAATTGTAGGTATTTTTTAAATTGTATTACTACTAACTAAATATAACTTACAAATGACAATAAAAAGGAAGAAATATAATGGGAGAAAAATTTGTAAAATTAAAAAAAGAAAATAAAATATTAATAATGTTAGCATTTTATAGTATATCATTAGGAATATGGAATAATTTTAAACAATTGTGGTTACAAGACAATAATTTAGATGTTGCACGGAATAAGCCAAGTACTAAGTTTAGCAGGAATAATATGTTCAATTGTTTTAGTTATTTTTTGTACTAAAATTTCATTAAATAATATAAAAAAATTAATAACAAGTGCATTGTGTTTAAAAGCATTAACTTTAATTGGATTATTTTTTATAAATCATACTGGAATGATACTATTTATAAGAATTTTTATTATATTGGATATGGTTTTAGAAAAAATAATAACTACAAATATATATCCATTTATAGTCACAATAAAAAAAGAT
>CARBKU010000344.1 GCA_948946035.1 uncultured Clostridia bacterium | reverse complement strand
AATATATATTAATTCAATATATGAACACTCATTATACGCAATATAACAATATGCTCCTACTAGCATTATATACTGGTATGAGAATTGGAGAAGTTTTAGCATTAACTACAGATGATTGTAATTTTGATGAAGATTATGGAACAATTAGTGTTAATAAAACAATTACTAAAAATAAAAGTGGAAAAAGAATAGTTGGAAATGTAACTAAAACAAAAAATGGCAAAAGAAATTTGCATTTAGATAAGAACTCAAAAGAAATTACAGAAAGAGCAATTAATGAAATGACACCAAATAAAAAGAATATGCTATTTCTTCGAAAAGATGGAAAGATATATGAAAATAGCCAAGTTAATAGTGCATTTAAGCGAATTTGTAAAAATGCTGGAATAAAAGTTATTATGACAAAACACAAGAAAGACTCTAAAACCAAAGGTATTCACTATGTAAATCAAAAAACAAGTGATGTTAATGTTCACATGTTAAGACATACATTTGCAACTAGATGTATTGAAGCAGGTATGGATTTAGCAACACTTCAGAAAGTGCTAGGACATGCTAGTATTCAAACTACAATAAATATTTATGGAGATATATTTGATTATCATCAGAAAAATCAAATGTATAAATACACAGAATATATGCAAAAGATGAATGAAAAATATGAAAAGATATTTGAAAATAATACGATAAAAGAATAAGATAATAATAAATAATTTGATAGAAAATTATATTCCCGACAATGTCGGGACAAAGATACGAAATTTGAAAACGCTTGATATTAAAGAGAAAGGTAGCAATTTTTATTTGCTCATCTGCACCACACATGAAATGTGAAATAAAAATTGTGTAATGCACTAATAATGCCATATACACGATTTTTATTTTTTCTATTTTTCATAAAACTAATGCAGTAGAAATTTTAACTTGCTTTTTTAAGTTGTTCAAATACAAATTCTTCTGATACATCAATATAGACTTTACCAGTTATTTCGCTTCCCTCGACATGACCTGCTAAATATTGTATTGCTTTCATATCTAATCCTTGCAATACATAACATGCTCTTTTTTCTATTCTTCCGCCATTTATTTCTGTTGTCTCACTTTCTAAATATTCTGATGTACTATTTTTATCTGCCAAATTATAATTGAATAACAGACTTATATCTTTATATAAGTTCTTTTGATTTTCTTTTATTTGTATTACATATCTCCTTCTTTATCTACTATTTCTTTTATTGTTTCCTTTTGACAATGAATGGCATCTGCTGTTATTACCGTTTCCTTCACTTCAAACATATTTAATATTTCTCTTCCAGCTATTATCTCATTTGTTTTATCTTTTATCTCTGTTTGTGCTACTGGTATTCTTGCATTTACATCATATGCTGTTACAATTTGTAATGCTTTTTCTGGATCTCCATAATTATTTGTACTTCTTATTGCTTTACCATCTATTGATATTTCTTTTATTTCTCTTTGTATTTTTTGCGGTTTTTCTCCAACTATTAGAGTATCATTTACAACATTTCTACATATTGATAATATGCATAATTCTACTTGTAAAACATTTAATACTTATAAGATATTACTAAATGTTGCTAAACAATGGATTCTTTCTATTTCTATATATTTTTGTATTACTTCTATTTTATTTTCTATGACTTCTACCATTTCTTCTAAATCTTTTTCTATCACCATAGAAATTTTATTTGATTTTTATTTATTTTTCAAGTTCTTTTTTTTATTACAAAATTATTACAAAATCAAAAATTTATTAAATTAACGTGGTGGGCACACTTTTCACTTTGACTATTTTGTTCAAAAATCGTATAATACTTCTTAGAGGTGATTATTTTGAAAATAAAAAGACCAACTTATACAAAATTTATTTGCACTCAATGTAAGTGCCATGAAAAAATTCCTACTAAAATTGTTTT
>CARBKU010000343.1 GCA_948946035.1 uncultured Clostridia bacterium | reverse complement strand
AGCAATATAACATTAGATAAATTAGCAAAAGTGGGAGCTATTAGTAAATATCATTTAATAAGACTATTTACAAAAGAAAAAGGAATAACACCTTATAAGTATTTAGAATTATATAGAATAAATCAAGCTAAAAGAATGTTACAACAAAATAATTCTATATTAGATGTATCTATACAATGTGGTTTTTCAGACCAAAGTCATTTTACAAATTTATTTAAAGAAATTATTGGAATTACTCCTAAACAGTATCAAATTATATTTGAAGAAAGGACTAACAAAAATGAATGAAGAAAGAAAATGTGTTATGGTAGTTGATGAAAACTTACCACTTGGAATAATTGCTAATACAACTGCAATATTAGGAAATACATTAGGAAGTCATTATCCAAATACAGTTGGAAAGGATGTATTAGATAAAAATGAAAATGAACATTTAGGAATTATTGAAATACCTATCCCAATATTAAAAGGCAATAAGGAGTTTTTGAATAATTTAAGAGATACTTTATATAAGGAAGAATATAAAGATATGATAGTTGCAGATTTTTCAGATGTAGCACAATCTTGTAAAACTTATGATGAATATATTGATAAAATAAGTAAGATGAATCTAATAATATAAATTATTTTGGAATTGCAATTTATGGAACAAAAAAACAAGTGAATAAATTAACAGGAAGTATTGGACTATTAAGATAATATTGATACAGAGCAGATAATTTTTGAAATTATCTGCTTTTTATGATATAATCATCTCTAGAAATTACAATTTTGAGAGGTGTTAAAGAATGAGTAAATATGAGCCATTATGGAAGTATTTAAAAGATAATAATAAAGAAAAATATATATTATCTTATGAAGAAATTAAGAACATTATAGGATTTCAAATAGATCATTCATTTTTAACTTATAAGAAAGAAGCAAAAGAATTTGGATATGAAGCCTACAAAATATCCATGAAAGAAAAAACAGTAATTTTCAATAAGGTATAACTAGGAATTACAATTCAAAAAGGAGTGATGCTAATTATGAATTATAGTTATCTAATGGGAATTAATAATATTGATATACTTAAACAAAATAATTTTAAAATCAAATATTTTGGAAATAATTATGGAGTTATCTTTGATGACAATAAGATTGAATTGTTTGAAAAATATATATGTGAAACGCTTGAAAATGGATTTTGGAATGAATATCTAGGTAAAGATAAGGTATTTATCTTTAAATTTGAAAACAGCGAAATAAAAAGATATGTATTAAATAAAGATAATGAAAAAGAAGTACTGAAGTTATGTTGTAAATTTGCAGATTGTAAATTCAAATCTATTGATAAAATGTTAAAAGATAATAGTTTTTATGCGAAAAGTTATTATACAGAAAATATTGGAAAATCCTAGAAATGTATTTGACAAATGCAAAAGAATATGTTATTATTTAATTACAAAATAAATGAACTTTGAATATCGCTAGTATTCAAATCATGACAGTGTGTGTACCACGAATACACATGCTATTTTTTTGTCAAAAAATAGAGCAGACCACGAATCTGCTCTACGACTAAATACAGCTAATTAGTCTTAACTTCGTTGTCATCTTGCATTTGCTTATGTTGTTGTTCTAATTGTTGTTGTAATCTAATGTTTTTTCTCTTTCTGCTATGTACTTGTCAGCAAAATGCAAAATTAAATCGCTAGTATTCAAAACCATAACCCCCTTTCCGCCTTTTAGAAAAGGCTAGCCTTTCCTTTAACGTAAGGTTGTTAATATATTACTATAATTCTATATTCAAAACAAGCGAACATAATAAAATGTTACAAGTTTTTTCCAATTATTTGTGTCAAATTTTTATAGATGTAAGATTTTTTACATAAATAATATCAAATATTGGGTAATTTTTTAAGGAGTAAATTTGATAGATATAAATTAAGAAAAAC
>CARBKU010000342.1 GCA_948946035.1 uncultured Clostridia bacterium | reverse complement strand
TAAATGAAAAAAGTCGATGTAAGACATATGAAATAATGATAATATATATAATATTTATAATATATGACTATACCATAACTGAGGAAATATAGGAAAAATCTAATATTTTTCACAAAAAAATAACTTTTTATGTAGACAAAATCCAAAAAAAGGTGTATAATAAGAACTATAAGTTATTTGTGCGTAAGGAAAAAAGTACTAAATAAGTTATCTATTAACAAAAGTTAAGATAACTTATACAAAATTACGAAGTAATTTTGTAAAATGATAAAATAAAAAATAGGGAGGAAAAAAATTGGATACAAATTATTTAGAAAACAACTATTTAACATTAGTTGGAAAAGTTACAGGAGAAAAAAAATTTAGCCACGAAATTTATGGAGAAAGATTTTACGTATTTGACTTATCAATAGACCGTTTAAGTGGAAATGCAGACATAATACCAGTAACAGTTTCAGAAAGATTAATAAAAGATGAAATGTTACAAGAAGGAAAAAAATTATTAGTAAAAGGACAATTTAGATCATACAACAATTATGAAAACTCAAAAAACAGATTAATATTAACAGTATTTACAAAAGATATAATAGAAGTAGAAGAAAATGAAGAAATAGAACAAGAAAACGAAATGGTAAGAAAAGATACAATAACAAACGAAGTAGTATTAATTGGTTACATATGCAAAAAGCCAATATATAGACAAACACCATTTGGAAGAGAAATCTCAGACATACTACTTGCAGTAAATAGAGCATATAACAAATCTGACTATATACCATGTATTGCATGGGGAAGAAATGCAAGATTTTGCCAAGACATAGAAGTAGGCACACAAGTAAAAATAGTAGGAAGAGTGCAATCAAGAACATATGAAAAGAAATTTGAAGATGGTACAATTGAACAAAGAGTAGCATATGAAGTATCAGTAGGAAGTTTAGAAATAGTACAAGAAAACGATACAGAAAAAGAAATAGAAAGCCAAGAAGCTGTATAAAAAATAATAGATTATACAAAAATAGTAAAATAACATAAATAAAAAGTTTTAAAAGACTAGTCTTTTAAAACTTTTTTTGATATAATCTAAAAAAAACGAAAGGAAAAAAAATAATGGAAAACAAACGTAAGAAAAAAGAGAATTCAAATATAAAATTTACAATAATAGCAATAATATTAATTGCTATTATAAGCATAGCGTTAACACCAGTAACATTACAAAATGACACATACTATACAATAAAAGTAGGGGAGCACATTGCGCAATATGGAATAGATATGGAAGATCCATTTTCATGGCATGAAGATTTAGGGTATACATATCCACACTGGGGATATGATTTAATAACATATTATATTTATGATTCATTTGGAATGACAGGAATATATATAACTACATGCATATTAGCGGCAATTTTAGGAATAAGCATCTATGTAATGAATGAAAAACTTACAAAAAATAAAGTATTATCATTTATAATTACTATAGGTGTAATGTATCTAATAAGAGGTTATATAGCAGCAAGAGCACAATTAGTTACATTCATATTATTTGCATTAACAATATACTTTATAGAAAGATTTTTAGAATCAAGAATGAAAAGATACGCAATAGGACTAATTATAATACCAATATTAATTGCAAATTTACACGTTGCAGTATTTCCATTTTACTTTATTTTATATTTACCATATATAGCAGAATATCTTATTGCATCAATGTCAGAAATAATACTATATAGAAAAATAAAAACAAAAAATCTAGAAATAAAAATAAGAAAACTTAAACAAAAGCAAGTAAAAGAAGAAAAAATAGCACAACTAGAAAAAGAACTTGAAGAATTAAAAATAAAAACAGACAAAATAAAAATGAAAAGAAGCAAAGAATTACAAAATCCATACAAGATAAAAATAACAAAAAATGATAATATAAAATGGCTTATTTTA
>CARBKU010000341.1 GCA_948946035.1 uncultured Clostridia bacterium | reverse complement strand
GATAAAAATGGATTGTCCTACTGAATAAATTGAGCCCAAACTAAAATTTAGACCATTTTCATTTAATATTTTATGTTTTTATCCTAAAAGTCTTATAAATTATATTAAATTTTTATTATAATAGTGAAAAAGCCGATTTATTAACTAAAATCGGCTGTCCTATTTAAAACTTAAAAAATGACTACTTTTTACTGCTTAAAAAATAACTACTTTTCAGATTACCTGATGCTCTGCTTATCATTTTCTTTCATCTATTATCATTCTAATATTTCTTCCTTTATTAATAATTTCAACAGTTTGTATAGCTCTCTTTAATGGCGAACACAAAATTAAATCTATTCTTTCTTCTTTTAAAGAATCTCTAGTTGTTTCAGCTTGTTGTATTCCTTTCTCATTTAATTCGATGTCTGCTTTTCCTTGTATTTTTTTTAGTAAATTCCATTCAGTTTGACCATGTCTTGTTAATAATATTTCCATTTTTCTCCTCCTTGTTTCTATCTTTCTATCTCTATTCTACTATAATCAAAGTCTCCATATTTTGTCCTTGCAAATAACTGATGTATTTTACCATAAATTGTCCCAGGACATTTGTCTAAAACTTTTTTTATATGTTGTTTTACCTGTTCTGAATGCATACCATTTGTTCTTACTAATACATCATTTCCAATATTAATACTTCCTCCTTTTTTAAAATGCTTATTTCCAATTAGTATTCCCTCATCTAAATATTCAATCGTATCACTACTATTTTTAAGCATTACTCCACAACCATGTGGTGTCAGAGTAATTTGTTTATCTTTTAATTTTATTGTGTTTTCAGAAGATTCATCAGGATGAACTAAAAAAATATCATTTCTAGGTGCAGTTAATAAAGTAAAGTTTTCTTGTTCCCATTGACAACCTATACATATAGCATTATTAGTAGGCATTCCATAATGACTTAAATTAATAATTTCTTTGCCTTTCAATTCGCCTAAAACTTCATTACAAAAATATCTGTTTCTATCTTTGTTTATTCTTTGTAATATATTAGCTAATTCTGCAAATTGAATAGCTTTTTTTCCATAAATATATCTTAAATATCTATTTTCTCTATCATCATATATTGTTTCAATATCATCATAATACCAGTTGCCCTCTACAGGATATAATCCATATCTTAAATTATCTTTTTTTAATTCTATTGCAGAAGCATGAACTATCATATATTGACCTTCTGGAAGTTCTGAATTTTCTTCGTTTTGTTCAGCTAAAATTGCGAAGTGATTTCCCACATTATAATTCCAATAAAATTTATCTGCTCTTGCCAAATCAATTGAATCTAATATTTGTGATGGAAGATGTGTAGTTGCATATTTTAAATATGTTTCCCTATTGGACATAACTCTATCTAGTCTTTCTTTGAACTCTTGAACAGTAATGCTTTGTTTTAATTTGTAAACTGCTGTTCCACAAACATTCACTGTCGCATCTACTGGAATAAATGGAATATCAGAATCCCATGAATAGCAAGCACCTGTATAAAATCCTCCTAGCATTCTTGTACCATTTTGCGCTATTCCTAAATCAGGCATTGTATATATCATACTTTCTTTTTGAGTTTCAGATAATTTTGTTCCTACTTTGCTTAATAGTTTTGATGTTACTTCTAAATGTTTTAATATTTCCTTTTGAGTATTATCATTTAATGAAAAATTTGTTATCATATAAAAAATCCCTTTTATAATAAATTTGACTTCCATCAATTTAATTATAAAAGGGGATTAATATTATGTAAAATACATATTTGTTTGCAAAGTATAACCTAAAATTATACTTTGCAATTATCTTTTAAAATCTTAATTAAATCATTTAATTCTTTAAAATTATTATTAACATTATAATATACACCAAATTCTGCATTTGGAAGTGAAAAATCAACATCTAAAATGCATAATTCTTTATT
>CARBKU010000340.1:1290-1954 GCA_948946035.1 uncultured Clostridia bacterium | reverse complement strand
TTCTAAGACATTGAATTTGATATGAATATCTATTTTCTTCATATTCTTTAGTCTTTTGTTGTGATATACCTATTGGAATTATTGTTACCAAAAATGTAACAATCAATACAATAATTAACAATGACCAATTTTCCTTTAACCAGTTTTTCATATTAAATTTCTTGAATTTCTCTCATTAATTTTGTGACTTCTTCTTCTGATTTAGGTTCATACAATGACTTTAAATCATAATTATAAAGTACAGTTCCATCAATATCAATAATAGATGTGTAGTATCCATTAGGTTCTTCAGTGACCAACATTCCTAAGTCATTAGGAAAAATTATTTTTGCTGTTCTAATTGAATAGGTTTCATTAGACTTCTGAAAATTTAAATCTTTAAATTCGTAAATCATAATATTACAATTTATGTGTGTGTAAATTAGATAATTCCTTTAGTTTAAATCCATTATAGTAATTAGATTTTACTACATCTATGATGTCTATGATTTTCATTAATGACTCACATCTATCATCCTTAAGAATGTCATCAATTTTACAATTGTTCATTAAAAGTTTAAAAGTATATTCTCCTGGAAAATATATATTTAAACTTTTAATGAATTTTATTTTTACAATTTTCATATCAAATATCTTCTTTAGTTTCTTTTAAACTATTACCTGT
>CARBKU010000340.1:0-1280 GCA_948946035.1 uncultured Clostridia bacterium | reverse complement strand
TACCTGTAAGAAGATTTATATCATCTGTACTTAATGTATATTTACAAATAAATATAAGAATTAATCCAATTGTAAATACAATTAGAATTTCTTTTGATGTAAAAGAATCTGCTGCGGCCATTGCTAATATACAATATATCATTGTTATATACATTAATGCACTCTTAATTATAATTTTGATAGCTTTCATTATATGTTGTAATAAAGATTAAATTTAATATAACATTAAATTGTGTTTACCATATAAAAATTCTAAATAAACTTGTTTATCCCTTGTAGAGGGATTTTGTTTATCAAAAGATTTATCGTAAATATCATGTAATATTTTTCTTTCATGACTAGGTAATGAATACCAATTTTCATCTCATTCTTCTATATTATCCATTATACTAAGAATTAAATATTGCCATCATGTATCCATAACAAGCAGGTAATATTCGTATAGGTTCCTTTGTATCAGAATCTAATAATTGCATATTGTGATATCTTTTATTTTTTGTTTTTGCATCAGTTAAACGAAATTCTCCAGCTTTATAATTAATTACCACTTCGTTTTCTACCATATATTAAAATACTTTCTCAACTCTTTTTGCAAAATCAGAATCAATTTTAAGTCTTTTCATTAATTCGAATAAATTTATATTAAATATTTATCACTTTCTTACTATATTTGAATATTCATTTAAAATTAATTTTTACATTCTATTAAATTTAATGCAAACTCTATAGCTGAAGAAAGTGCCGTTTCATAACTATTTCTTTGAATACAATCATCTTTTATGATTTTACCATATTCATTATATATTCCATAAAATCAATCATTAATACACGTCATACCAATAAGAATGATTAACTTTTTTTCTTCTCTTAATCATTTTTGCACTTGTCAAAGAGTGGGAGCATTAACACACATATATTGTTCAGTCTTTTCATTTCTAGGAAGGAGTTGTACCTCCATATCATTACTTAATCATTTACAATATATGTAATCACATCATTCATTAAATCTAATAGATTTTAATTTTAATGCAATTTTATAAGATACAAAATTGTCTAATTCTATATAGTTCTATATATAGTTATATTTAGATGAAGTAAAACTTCTATATCATCTGGAAGATTCATCAATAAATCTTGTAATTCCTTATTTGTCATATTAAATTAAATCTTTTGCTTGTATAATTAGATCTTTAAAGTTTAAATAAAATTTATTTCTTATTTCTGCTAAAATATCATCATAATCTGCAACCGGTATTGCATGTGTATACACATAATAATCA
>CARBKU010000339.1 GCA_948946035.1 uncultured Clostridia bacterium | reverse complement strand
ATATGTAGCTAGTTCAAACTATATGAGGCATAAGGGAAATATATTTATTAATTGTGGAATTGATATAGAAAACTATGAAAAAGCATTAAACCTTATACGTAAGCAAATGGAAGAAATGAAAAATGGAAACTTTTCAGAAGACGATATAATAAATGTAAAAAAAGGTATAATAGACACTATAAAGACACTAAAAGATGAACAAGATACACAAATAAGTTATTACTTTTCACAAGAACTATGTGACGAAAACGTAACCATAGATGAATATATTACAAAAGTAGAAAAAGTTACAAAAGAAGATATTATAAATATAGCTAACAAAATTAGTATTAATACAATTTATTTTTTAAAAGATTAAAAACAAAGTACTAATTGATAAAATGATGGAGGATAGAAAATGCAAGTTATTGAAAGTTTAAAAGTTAAGGAAAAGATATATAAAGAAAAGCTAGATAATGGATTGACAGTTATGATAATTCCAAAAAAGGGAATTGAAAAAAAATATATGATATGGGGAACAAATTATGGGTCTAACGATAGTGTATTTTTTGTTCCAGGAGAAGAAAAAGAAACTACTGTTCCAAATGGTGTAGCACACTTTTTAGAGCATAAACTATTTGAACAAGAAAATGGGACAAACAGTTTAGATGTATTAACATCACTAGGAGTAGAAGCAAATGCATATACAACAAATGACCATACAGCATATTTATTTGAATGTACGAATAATTTTTATCCAGCAATGGATGAACTAATGAATTATGTTCAACACCCATACTTTACAGATGAAAATGTAGAAAAAGAAAAAGGAATTATTGGGCAAGAGATAATGATGTATAATGATTATCCAGATTGGAAGGTATATTTAAATGTAATGAAAGCAATGTATCATAATAACCCAGTAAAAATAGATATTACAGGAACTGTAGAAACTATAGAAAAAATAGATAAAGATATATTATATAAATGTTATAATACATTTTATAACCCATCTAATATGGTACTAGTAGTAGCAGGAGACTTTGAACCTGAGAAAATGATAGAAGAAATAAAGAAAAGGCTAATAGATAAAAAATCAAATGGAAGTATAAAAAGAGTATATCCAGAAGAGCCAGAAGAGATAGTAAAAGAAAAAATAGAAGAAAAACTTGAAGTAAGTAGACCTATGTATGCAATTGGAATAAAAGATGTAGTAAGTAATAATGACTTAGAAAATAAAAATGAAGTTATAAAAAAGCATATTGGAGTAAAAATGTTATTAGATATAATAATGGGAAGAAGCTCAAACCTATACCAAAGACTATATAATGAAGGGATAATGTTAAACACACCTTCAGGAGACTATGAATTTGGAAAAACATATGCACATGTACTAATAATGGGGCAATCAGAAGAACCAAATAAAATATATAATGAATTTAAAAAAGAAGTAGAAAATATAAAGAAAAATGGAATAGATGAAAATAATTTTAGTAGAATAAAAAAAATGTTTTATGGTATGCATATAAAAGAATACAACGATATTGTAGACATTGCAAAAATGTTTTTATCTGATTACTTTAAAGGAATAAATAGTTTTGATTATATAGAAGAAATAGAAAATATAAATGTAGAATATTTAAACCAATTGTTAAAAGATGTATTTAAAGAAGATAAAATGGTAATATCTATTGTGAAAAATTAAGAAAAAATGTATAAAAATGAAATAAAATAAAATGTTGAAAAAACGGTATTATTTTTATAAAAAAACAGATACCGTTTTTTGCTGTCTCTTAATGTCGAAACCTATAAAAATGTGTCTTACAGAAGTTTGTAAAATATGGCTAAATTACTTGACTTTTAAGCTGAATTTATGATAGTTTATAATTATACAAAAGAGGACAAAAATAAAGGAGAGATAAATATGTTAAATGATGAAATTTGTAAATTAAGAGAAAAATTAAACCAAAGCATAA
>CARBKU010000338.1 GCA_948946035.1 uncultured Clostridia bacterium | reverse complement strand
ATAAGATTAGCTATAATATATTTTCCGTAAATATCTTTAAATTTTTGTTTTTCTCCATCATAAATTATTTGACCTTTATCTAAAAGAATTATTCTATCACAAACATCTTCAATATCTTTTAAATCATGAGTTGTAAGAATCACTGTTGTTTTCTTTTGTTTGTTTATATCTTTAATAAACTTTCTTATATTTTCTTTAACAAAAACATCCAACCCTATTGTTGGCTCATCTAAATAAACTATTTTAGGATTATGCAAAAATGTTGCAGCAATTTCACATCTCATTTTTTGTCCTAAACTTAAATTTTTAACTTGCTTATCTAACAAATCTTCTAGTTCTAATATTTCAGTAAACATCTTTAGATTTTTTCTATATTCACTTTCTGGAATTTTGTACATTTTTTTAATCAATCTAAAAGATTCAATAACAGGTAAGTCCCACCATAATTGTGTTTTTTGTCCAAATACTGCACCTATATTTTTATTATTTTCTATTCTCTTTTGATTTGGTACTAATCCATTTATTAAGACTTTTCCAGATGTAGGAGTTAATAATCCTGTAAGCATTTTTATTGTAGTTGATTTTCCTGCCCCATTTTCTCCTATATATCCTACTAATTCTCCCTCAGCTATGTTAAAATTTATATTTTTCACTGCCTTAAATTCTTTATATTTTGGGTTAATTAAGTTTTTAAAATATCCTAATAGTCCATCTTCCTTTTCTATAATTTTATATGTTTTTACTAAATTTTTTACTTCTATAATCGCCATATTCTTCTCCTTTTTTCTAATTTATATCATAAATCAACAATTTTTCATAGTATTTTGCCAATATTTACAAAACATATTTATCCTTTACATTTGCTTAATTGCTACAAAATCTCCAATAGAAATAATGTCAAGAGCGAGTGATAACGAGTTTATTTACTCTTGATATTATTTTTATTAGAGATTAAAATTGTATTGCAAATGTTATAGCACGAATTTTCTTAAATTTTCGTGATATGGATTTTTATATCACAAATTTTTTGATTTTTTCGTGCTATAAAAATAAGCATCAGCACATATCTACTGACACCCATTTAATAAAGATTCTCTATAACTCATTTTAATAAATTCTTTCTAACTCTTAAAATACCTAATTTTACCTCACATCTACTAATCAACACAACCTACATCTGTTATGCTCACCATAGATACGATCTCAAATTTCCTAGTATTTCAAATACTTTGCTCAATTTTTCAAAAAATAGTTTATGTGTTTCCACTTACCACTTAAGCAACTACTTTAACTTTCACACCCAAATTTTTATGTTTTTCTCTTCCAAATCTTCTTTTGTCCTCAAAAGTTATAATCTCTGAAAGTATATCAAAGTCAAGTATTACCTGTCTTGTTTTAGTTGTAGCATTGCCACGCATTCCACGTGTGTTGTTTCTCTCTGGTTGCAGTATTATTTGAATGTTGTTTATCGCTTGTAGCAGTAAATTTATCTTTGCAATTTATCTCTGTTCCATTTTTACAAATAAATCTTATTGTATATGGATTTATTGTTCCATCTTCTAATGTTTCTCCTATTACTACCTTATCTATTAAACATTCAAACACATCTTTATCAAATTGGGCTATTTTATCTATATTTTTTAATAAACTTTTAAACTTATTTAATCTTAGTTTAATGCTCTCTGTTCTATTTGTTTCTTTTATTAGGCTTTCTATTTTCTGTTCTATTTTAAGCAATTCTACATTTAAGTTATCAAATTTTTCTGTATATTGTTCTTTATTGATTTTTCCTTCTAAATTTAACTCTAATAGATTAGCAAGTTTCTTGTTTATTTTTTCTTTGTTATTTTCTAATTTACTTACCATTATTTCTGTAGTATTTTCTTTTAAGATATTTTCAATTTTTTCTAAAAAGTTTTCTACTACTTTTCTGTTATCATTACAGAGTATTCTAT
>CARBKU010000337.1 GCA_948946035.1 uncultured Clostridia bacterium | reverse complement strand
ATATTCTATTTCTTCGTCTGCATTTAGCCTCATAAAAATTGGCTCACCTTTTTCAATAACTTTTATGTCTTTTAGTAATGAATAATCTTCTATTGTTTTCCATTGTTTTAGTTCTTTTTCTTTAACTCCTATTTGTTTTAATATATTGTCTGCTGTTTCATTCATAAATGGTTTTATTAAAATTGCTATTTTTCTTAAATTTTCTATTAGATGATACATGCTTGATTCTAACTTTTCTTGATTTTCTTCTTTTGCTAAAGTCCATGGTGTTGTTTCATCTATATATTTATTTGTTCTTGAAATTAAATTCCATATTTCTTGAAGACTATTTGCTATTTCGTATTCATTGAATTTTTCTTCAAATTTTTTAATTTGCTCTATTGTATAATTTTCAAACTCTTTATCTACTTCGTTTGGAGTTCCATTATATTGTGGAACTTTTCCATCAAAATATTTATTTACCATTGATACTGTTCTATTTAATAAATTACTTAAATCATTGCATAAGTCGAAATTAAATCTTTCAATAAATGCTTCTGGCGAAAATATTCCATCTTGTGATACTGGTACTTCTCTTAATATGAAGTATCTTGTAGCATCTAATCCATATCTTTCTATTAGTGTCTCTGGATATATTACATTACCCTTAGATTTAGACATTTTCCCATCTTTCATCATTATCCAATTGTGTACTAGTATTGTTTTTGGTAATGGTAACCCTAATGCCATTAAGAATATTGGCCAATATATTAAATGAAATCTTGCAATATCTTTTCCTACAATTTGTAACTCTGCTGGCCAATATTTATTAAATGTAGTTTCATCTTCTGACATATATCCTAAGGCTGTAATATAGTTAGTTAAAGCATCTAACCATACATATATAACATGTTCAGGATCTTTTAAAACTTTTATTCCCCAGTCAAATGATGTTCTAGTTACACATAAATCTTCTAACCCTGGTTTTATAAAGTTATTAATCATTTCATTTTTTCTGTACTCTGGTTTTATAAAATCTGGATGTTCTTCATAGTAGTTAAGTAGTTTGTCCACATATTTTTTCATATTAAAAAAGTATGCTTCTTCTTTCATTTTAATAACATCTCTACCACAATCTGGACATTTTCCATAAACTAATTGTGACTCTGTAAAATATGTTTCACATGGTACACAATAAAGTCCTTCGTACTCTCCCTTATATATGTCTCCTTGTTCCATAAATTTATCAAATATTTTTTGAACTACTTTTTCATGTCTTTCCTCTGTTGTTTGTATAAAATCATCATAATTAATATCTAATTTTTTCCACAATTCTTTTGCCATTTTTGCCATTTCGTCTACATATTGTTTCGGTGTTTTTCCTAATTCTTTTGCTTTTGTTTCAATTTTTTGTCCATGCTCATCTGTTCCAGTAAGCATATAAGAATCTTCACCTTTTAGTATGTGATATTTTTTTATACTGTCTGCTAAAATTGTAGTATAAGCAGTACCTATATGAAATCTTCCACTTGGATAATATATTGGTGTTGTTACATAAAATTTGCTATTCATTTTATTCACCTCTGTTTTATTTTTCCTTTTTGTACAGATATATTATCACAAAAATATGATTTTGCCAATAGTAAAATACTTTTAAGTTTCGACTTTTTACAAGAGCAGGTTATAATATATGATTTTTTAAACACTGCGTAAGCGACCAAACGAGCTATGCGAGTGCGATTTGAGCAACCCACATATGAAATTTAATTTTGTAGGTTGCGACACACAAAGTGTAAAAAAAACATATATTATAACCTACTTTTGTAAAAAGTCGAAACTTAAATTCCACTTAGAATTGCTTTGCAATTTTTGCAAACGAACAATTAAACAGGACTTGAAAGATATAGTTTTAAATATAGTGAAATCCAGTGTATGTGCCACTAGCTGTTTCTTGCACACATTCCCATAAGTTTCCTGCTACAT
>CARBKU010000336.1 GCA_948946035.1 uncultured Clostridia bacterium | reverse complement strand
TAATTACATATATAATATAAATGAAATAGAAGAATTAAAGCCATTTACACATTCACAAAGATATGCAGTATATCTTATAAAAAGAAAAGGCAAACTATATTCTTACATAAAAAATGATGAAGTAATAGCAGATAATTATTCTAATAAATATGATGAACTAGGAAATTCAGCAGATATTGACCTATTAAAGAAACTAAAAGAAGAAGGTATGCTTATATCAATGGTAAATACTCATAAAAGTAATGACATATCAAGTATCTGTTATGCAATATTAGAAGAATTATCAAAAACAGATAACTACCCAATAAAAAAATGTCAAAACTGTGGTATGTATTTTATACCAAACTCAAGATTAGATGAAATATATTGTGATTACCCAAAAGAGAATGGAAAAACTTGTAGAGAACATGGAGCAATACTCTCTTATAACAAGAGATTACAAGAAAAATCAGCTTACACAGAATACAGAAAAACATATCAACAAAAGTTTGGAATAGTAAATAAAAACAAAGATAATAAGAAACTAAAGAAAGAATTTGAAACTTGGAAAAAACAAGCAAAAGAAAAAATAACAAAACTAAAACATGGTGAACTTACTGAAGATGAGATTTACGAGTGGTTACAAGAAAATAAATAATTTTCACAAAATATTGTTAATAAAATGTAGTAAAAATTTAACTTTAATGCTATAATAAGAATTGATTGAAAGGAAGAAAATGTATGAATAGTGTAGATTTAATGAATTATTGGATTGAAAGTTCTGATAGAGATTATGAATCAATGAAAAAGAATTTTGAAACAGAACAATATACATGGGCTTTATTTATAGGACATTTAACGATTGAAAAATTACTAAAAGCCATATATGCCAGAGTAAATCAAGAAAACCCATATCCACCTAAAATTCATAATTTGAATATATTAGCAGAGAGATGTAATCTTGAATTAGATGAGAGGAAAACAAAAATTTTAATGACTTGTAATTCATTTAATATAAGTGCAAGATATGAAGATTATAAAAATGAGTTTTATGAAAGATGTACGAAAGAATATACATCTGAACAAATAAACAATATAGAGGAGGTTAGGTCATGGCTAAAAGAAATGTTGATATAGATATTTTAAAAAGTGTAGAAGAATATATTAAGGAAATATCTAAACATTATAATATTCAAGAAGTATATTTATTTGGTTCGTATGCAAAAGGAACAAATCATGAAGATAGTGATATAGATGTAGCTATTATTATTAATAGTGATAATAATGTTTTTGATTTAATGGTTGAATTAATGATGTTGACACAAAATATAGATTTGAGAATAGAGCCACACCCAATAAAGGCAAAAGATTTTGAAGAGGGAAATCCCTTTGTGCAAGAAATAATTGATACAGGAATAAAGGTTGCATAAAGTAAAAAATAAATAACGATACTGTAATTTTAGGAGCAAAAAATGGAACAAAATATGTCAAAAATTAGGAGTAGTATAAAATTATATCCTACATTTTATGCACTTTCAGCAGATTTAATATTTTTTGTACCAATAGATACTTTATTTCTAACTTTAGTAAAAGGATTAAATGCAAGTCAAATATCAGCAATGACAATGATAGGTTTGCTAATATGTATATTATCACAAAAAATAATAGTAAAAGTAACAAAAAGAATAGGAAATGCAAACTCAATAAGATTAGGAGCATTAATGCTATTCATATCATCAGTAATTTTAACATTTGGAAAATCTTTTATTTCATTGATAATATATAGGATTATAAATGAACTAGCATTTATGTTTTGGAATATGACAAGTATTTTATTACGAAATGATTTAATCTATTTAGGTAAGAAAGAGGAATATTATACTGTAAGAAACAAAGCAAAAGTAATGTATGGGATTACAACAATGATAACTGCATTAATTTCAGGATATTTATTCAATGTAAATAAATATTTGCCAATGTATATATCACTTG
>CARBKU010000335.1 GCA_948946035.1 uncultured Clostridia bacterium | reverse complement strand
ATGTGACTGGAGTTCAGACGTGTGCTCTTCCGATCTTAAAACAATTTGAAATGGCGATAGCTATTATAATAGCATTGTTATTAATTTTATATACAACATTACAAAATAAAGATAAATTATCAGAAAATGTATCAAGTGAAACTACACAAACTAATATAATAAAGAATAGTAATATTAACAGAAATAATATTCCACAATATTCAGGGAAAATAGTTATAAGTATCAATAATGATGTACCATATTTTGAAGAAAAAGATATAACTACAGAAAACTTTGAGGTTTATTCAACACTTGATGAATTTAATAGAGCTGGAGTTGCATTTGCTAACATATGTAAATACACAATGCCACCAAAAGAAACTAAAAGAGGTAGTATTTCATATAAACCTACTGGATGGGTTCAATATTTATATGGAGAAAACAATAGTAAACATTTATATGAGAGGTGCCATTTAATTGCATGGCAATTAGGGAATGAAAACAATAACAAACAAAATTTAATTACAGGTACTTCGCAGATGAATACTGCAATGATAGAATATGAAAACATAGTGGCTAAATGGATTAAACAAAAAAATAATCAAGGTAAAGATTATCATGTTTTATATAGAGTAACTCCTATTTATGGTGATAAAAATAAATTAGCAACAGGTATAGAAATAGAAGCAAAATCTGTTGAAGAAGATGGAGTATCTTTTAATAAATTTATATACAATATACAAGATAACTTCGAAATTGATTACAGTACAGGCGAAGCAAAATTACTAGAATAAAAACAATAAAAAAGGAGAATTAATTTGAATTTAGACTTGAATAGGATAACTGAAAAAATTGAACAAAATGATTTTATAAAAAACTTTATAAAAGAATTAAGTGAAGCATTAGAAAATTTTAGCCATAAAAAAGAATTAAAAGGTAAAAAAATGGATGATATTAAACTAACACAAGAAGAAGATTTAGAATTTTATAGAAAAAAATCTAATTTTTTGCAAGAGTATTTTAAAGATGAATTGGCAGATTTAAGTAAAGGTGAAATATTTCTTGTTACAAATAAATATGAAAATGATTATGAGTATCATAGATATAAGATAGCCCAATATAGAGAGAATAAAGAATATAAATATATTGCTTTTGAAAAAGAATTACCAACAAATGTACAATTAGGAGATGTTGTTAGAAAAATAAATGGAAAATATATTTATGATGAACAAGCAACTCGGACTTGTGAATGATTCTATCAATAAAATTAAACAAGATATAATAAATAATAGAATTTAAAATTATATTATATATGTATTAAACTATCCTGTGGGTTAAAAAGGTATTAGGATATTTTGTTCTAAACGGCAATTTGTGGTTCATTGAACTAAGCTAGCAAATTTTTGATATTAAAAAGTGCCACAACACTTAACGAATTAAATGTAGATAGTAGAACAGAAATGATAAGTTAATTGATAATTTAGTTGGTATTTTTTAAAATCCACACCATTTATATTTGCTTTCCAACCATCAGGAAAAGGAATTGTGGGAAATTGATTAGCTATATTTTTAGCTTGTATATAAGCAGAAGAATTAGAATACAAATTACCAGTAACTAAATCAACTCCATCTGGATTAACCATAGGCATAATATAAATGGAAGCGGAATTAAACAAATTTTTAATGGAATAATTATACAAAGTGCCATTATTTACATAAGCCTTTGAATAATCTTCGATAAAATTCATTAACACTACACTAGTAATCCATTCATTACCATGAATACTTGCAGAATAAAAAACTTTATTTGCTCCATTACCAAGTTTTACAACATAAATTGGTTTTCCAAGAACACTGCTTCCAACTATTTGAACATTTAAAAAAGGATATTTACGTATTAAAGAAACAAGATTTTCTCTTAAAATTGAAGAATTATATATAGTATTTGTAGGAACAATATTTTCATTCATAATTATCACCTATAATAATATATGAAATAAAAAATATAATG
>CARBKU010000334.1 GCA_948946035.1 uncultured Clostridia bacterium | reverse complement strand
TATTGTTACTCTTCTATGAATATTATTAGCAATTTCATTATCGTTGTTGTCAAATATTCCATTCTTATATAGGTCATCACTAACGGTTTTATAGTTATTATCTTTATCATAGCAAATTCTTTTGTGAAAATGGCTCATAATACTATGCCAAAAGCCTTTGAATTTCTGCAATTCTTGTTTTATCTTTTCCTTTTCAGTTTGTAACTTGCTAATAACCTTGTCTTTAGTAGACAATTCCTTTTTTAGATAGTGTATTTCATCATCTTTTTGCTCTAATTGATATTTTAGAGAAGAAACTTCTTGTCTTGTTTCAAAAGCATAATGCTCAAAATCTTTAATTGCTAAATTTAGGTCATTTACACTTTTAACTGTTTGAGTGATATTCTTTACATCTTCTGTATAATTTTTGATTCTCTGGACATCCTCGTTTGAAATAATCATATTATTCTTGTTTAGCTTAGTAGGTTTTAGATGACTTAACATCTCATTTATATCTTTACTGCTATTATTAAGTTCTTTAGTTTGTGTATTTGCCTTTTCAAGTTTTTGTTCTTTTTTAGCTAATTCTTTTTTGATTTCTCTATAATCTCCCATATCTTTAACATTTATATCTTGATTTCTGCCTTTTTGTTTTTCTTTTAATCGTGTATTAACTTCATAAAACTTGTTATATGATTTAATACAAGCATTTCTCATTTTATCTTGTATTTCAGTAAGTGAAGTTTTAGTAAATAATTTACTTTTACCAACTTGTTTTTTCATTCCTCTAGTACAATTTTGGGTTACTGGAACACCTACAATGTGCATATGGGGAGATGTTTCGTCAAAGTGTATTGTTGCATTTGCTATTTTAAAAGTTGGTACAATTTTAATCAAGTCTTTGATTTGCTCATTATATACATCAACCATTTTAAATCTATATCTTTCGTCTTTATCATTCCAAAATTCCATATCTCCAAGTTCTATTATAATTTCACAAGCTATATCATTTTGAGATTCACATACCTTTTTGAAGTAATCTCCAATTTTTCTATCTTCACGAGTTTGTTTGCTGTTATATTCAATTCTTGCTTGTTCAAACTCATCCAAATATACTTGCTTAACATCATTTACAATATCATTTGTTCCATAAATTGTTCTAATTAGTTCTGTTTGATTATCATAATCTCTTAAGTTATGCTTGTTTACATCTGATAAATCTTTTGCATTTTGAATTGCATTATTTGATAAAGAAGTTGTACCTAATACATTTTCTTTTGCAACTTTCTTTGCTAATTTACTTTTATTTTTATCACTACCTAAGTGAAAAGAATATGCTAATTCTTGCTCCATAAAAGCACCTCCTTTGAACTTTCTTCGTAGCACAGGACTTTGGCTTTGCCACAAGTCCTAACCCAGTAAGAATAAGTTAAGTACACTTCATAAAAATTTGTATTTATGGATAGCTTTAGCAGATATAAAATTATAGTTCTAAAAGTAGTGAAATTAAATTTTAGGAGGATTTAGTTATGGTAGAGATAACTTATCACAAAGAAGGAGATTTTTTCGTTCCTAACTTATATTTAGAAAAAGAAGATTACGAAAATGCTTATATTATTGGAAAATATGGGCATTTAAGATTAGAGTATTTAAAAAATCATAAAAAAGCTGAATATATAATAATGTTTATGAACAAGACTTTAAGAAAACATATTATAGAAACTGATAAACAAGCTAAAACAAGATTTGAAATACTTATGAAACAAATGCTAGAGAAAAATCCTATTGATGAAAACTTGAAAAATACTGACCCTTTAAAATGGACTGGACTTATGAATAATTATAAAAATTCGGTTGAAGAAATCATTTTTAAAGAGTTAATATATATTTGATTTTGCACATCTAAAAATATTTGTACAATTTAACCAACATAACAAAGAACAATAGAGGAAGTGTAAACTTTCCACTTCCTCATTACTTTTTTATTAGACTATTCTATACAATTACCTTGAATCTTCTTCTAGTTGTTC
>CARBKU010000333.1 GCA_948946035.1 uncultured Clostridia bacterium | reverse complement strand
ATGAAAAATGCCAAAATAAATATACATGTAGATTATATAGAAGAAGAATATTTAAGAACAGGAAAAGACATAGTAAATTTTTATATAAGAACAAATATAGGAGAAGACGAAAAAGAACTATCTAAAATAGCATCAGGTGGAGAAATGTCAAGAACAATGCTAGCTATAAAAAAAGTATTAGCAGAAACAGATGAAATGCCAGTATTAATATTTGATGAAATAGACACAGGGATAAGTGGAAAAGCAGCAAGTTCTGTAGCGAAAAAATTAGAATCAATTTCAAAAAAACATCAAGTATTATGTATTTCACATTTACCAAATATTGCAGCAACTGCAGACTATAACTATTTTATTAGTAAAAATGTAAAACAAGATAGAACACAAACACAAATAAAATTGTTAAAAGAAAATGAAATAATAGAAGAAATAGCCAGAATTTCTTCTGGAGAAATTAATGAAGTTACATTAAAATATGCTTCTGAATTACGAAATAAAAAAGCATGTTAGAATATATAAAAATAAAATGTTTCAAAGCTTAAATTGCAATACAATAAAACACCTAAACTGTATAAATTTAGGTGTTTTAAAACTATTTTAATTTGTATTTATTATTTTTATAAAAATTAAATCCTGCAAATACGATAAGTGCAATTATTAATGTAATAAAAGTTGTACTTCCAGCTTTAGGTAAAATTTTTGGTGCAGTATTTTGTGGTTCTTCTTTGACAGGTGGTTCTGTAAGCTTTAATTGTGGTGATATGTCAGAAGTTTTATTTTGCTCTTTTTTATCAAAGTCTTTATATTTTAAATCAACTTTTTCATTAGTATTTAGTATTTTGTCAACAATTTTACTATCAAAATCTTTTTTTAGTTTTAGTGTGTATTGAACAGTAGCTGTTTCTCCACTTTCAAGTTCAGGTATTGTCCAAGTTATAGAATTATCTTTTGTATCAACTTTTGCTGAAATGGTTCCTTTAATTGTTGTTGTTACATATGCAAAGTCGAAGTTTTTAACAATTTCTTCTGGAAAATAGTCTTTAATTGTAATATCTGTAAATGATTTTTCAATTGGAACTAAGGAATTATAAATATCTGTAGTTATTGTTGTTTCAACTTTATCGTCTGTTACATAATAGAATTTTCCAGCTGTTGCTTTTTCAGGTGTACCAAATATTTCTGAAATTATTTGTCCAAATGATTTTTTTGAACTTCCTGCAATTGAATCTTCATCACTAATTCCTGTTAACATTTGTATTAATTTAATGTTGCTTTTTTCAACATTTTCTAATTCTTGTTTAGTTTTTTCGATAACATCATCTGAATAGTATTTTTTATCATAATCAATTGCTACATTTGGAACACCATCTGTTAAAACAATTATATATTTGTTATCAGAAGAACTAGAAAATTGTTTTGTAGCAAGTTGTACTCCAGATTGTAAGTTTGTTCTAGGTCCATCAGTTTTTATATCAGATATTGATTGGTTTAAAGTTGTTATATCATTTGTTAATGGTGATGTAACAAATGCATCTTCTATAGTACCTTCTAGTGATATATCTGTATTTGATGAAAAGCTAATTATCCCTATTTTTAATTGATTATTATCTTTTAACAAATTTGCTATTAATGATTTAGCTGATTCAAAAATTATATCTCTTCTTGTTTTTCCTTCAGAAACTACTGTCTCCATACTTTTAGAATTATCTAATACTAACATTAATTCTCCAGTTGGTTTAATTGAAGTTTCTTCATTTGTTATTTTTAATTGTAAAGTAACTTCTTTTTTTTCTAAATCTTTTGATATTAATTTTTTCTCGAATGTAGAATTTTCTCCTAATTGTATTGTGCAAATAGGTTCTTTTACAACACTCATGGTAACTGTACTATATGATGCAAATGATATATTTGCTAATAAAATTATTATTAAAAATAAGCTATAAAGTATTTTTTTCTTCATATGTTTCTCTCCTTTATTTAAATATATATATATTTTATCATATTTTTTTAAATAT
>CARBKU010000332.1 GCA_948946035.1 uncultured Clostridia bacterium | reverse complement strand
TTTACTGTATATGTTTTTGTTTCATACTTTGTTATATATTCAATTTTCATTCCATTTTTAACATTTTTCAAATTTTCAAAAAATGCTGCTTTGCTACCTCTATTATGAGAACATAAACAGACATTTCCTTCTAAATAACTACTATTTTCAAAATGTCCTACATATTTTCCTATTGTTTTATTATCTGTTCCATCTGCTATTGGTGCTTTTATAATTCCTAATTCTTCTATTGTTATATAACCAATTATGTTTTTGTCAGTTTCTTCAATAGACAGTGTATCTGTTATTTGTTCTTCTATTGTTTGGTTTTGATTAGTATTTTTATTATCTCCTTTTTCTAAATTTGGCTTAAATACTAATGCTAACATTAAAAAAACACTCATTACAATAATTGCTATTCCATATTTTAAAATTTTCTTTTTCATTCTAACCTCCATAAAAAAATAAGCGACAATCAACTTTTATTCGCTGATTTATCGCTCATTCATATTTTTTGATATTAGAATATTATCACTTTCAAATTTATACGTCAATGAATGTTTTTTGAAACATTTTTGAAATTACATTTTTATTTCATAGTAATCATTCCAGATAACTATATCTTTTTTTCTGTTTCCTAATGTTATACTTATTGTCCTTCCTTTTAGTCTGTCAAATGCCATTTTACTTATTTTTATTGCATAAATATTGTCTACATTTCTATTTTTATAATCTGTAATATCTATTGTAACATTTTTATTACTAAGTCTTTCTTTTTTTAATAATTTAAATCCTTTACTTGTTTTACTATAAATATAAGTATTTTTTATATTAAACAAATTTATTAATATAATCGCTAATCCTATGCCTGAAATAATTACTATTGGTACAATATTATTTTCTTTAGGCTCTTCTTGTTTTTCTTCTGTTTTGTTTTCATAAGTTATTGTATAATCATAAATTGTATTTATTTTTTCTATCGTTCCAGAATAAGTTACTGTAACTTTATATGTATTTGGATTTGCTACTTTTTTGACTGCTTGATAAATTTTGTTTCCTTTATAAGTTTGTGGCACATTTTCGCCATCAATAGGTTTAGTCGTTTCTGCTTCCCAATTTACATTAATTAAGTAATATTTTGTATTATTTAGTATAATTTCTTTTTCTATATTATTCAAATCATTGTCTGAATAATGACTAAAATTTAATGCTTTCTCATCTATTGTTTCATAATATCCATGATTTATAGTTTCTATTTTAACGTCTGAAATAGTTAATTCGCCTTTATACTCTCCATCACTAAAATTTTGCTTTTCTCCAAATTCTTGATTAATATAATCTCTATCTTGTTTGTTAAGTTCTTTTGTTTCTATTATTTCTTTTGTTATATAATTCTCTTCTGATATTTTTTTATCTACATTAATAATTTTTAAATTTTCAGTTTCTGTATTATAAATTTCATTCAAAAATTCATTTTCTGCATTTTGTGTTGTTTGGTATTCTTTTTTTATTGTCTTATTTTCTATATTTGCATAAGATTTTATATTACCGATTATTATCATTATCAGTACAATTAATATTATCAACACTTTTTTCTTATTTGTCATTTTACTGTATCTCCTCTTCTTCATCATCTTTCATTTTTGTTTCTAAATCTTTTTTGATTGTTTCTTCTATATCGCTGTCATCTAGCATTAATATTTTAGAATTATTAAATAATTCTTTTTTATATCTGCTTTCAATATTATCTAAAATTTCTTTATTCGTAATTAATGTTCCACTATAATCAACCCATACATTTTTTTCTATTGTTTTGTCATCGCCTTCTCCTCTATATTCATAATAAAATAAATCTGATTGTCTTAATTTCTTAGGTATCTTTTCTTGTATTTCCGTATATTTTATAGTTTCCTTTTGTTCTTGACTTATTTTCTGTATTTTCTTTGTATTGTCTATATAATCATTTATTTCATTTTGATTTTTAGTATTTATACTATAATTTTCTTGTGATTCAAACGTTATTGTTGTTTCTTTA
>CARBKU010000331.1 GCA_948946035.1 uncultured Clostridia bacterium | reverse complement strand
TTGAAAGTAGCTTTTCATCTGTATAAATTACATTTGTTAATTTATAATCTGTCATTGGATAATATACTTTATAATTTCTGTATCCAGCATGTTCTATTTTTTTTATTAATTCCTTTAACGAATATAACTTTTTATCTATTATGTTTGTTACATTTTCCTGCTCACTATTAGTTTTTGAAAAATACTGCATACCTAATTTATTATCAGTCGCTAACAAAATTATTCCATCTGGCTTTAAATATTTTTTTACATATTCTAAAACTTCTTGTGGATCATCTGTTATATTTTCTATACCAATTAAAGTAATATAATCAAACTCTCCTTCTGCCTCTTCTAATTTTTCAATTACACTCAAATTATTTTCTTGCTTATTTCTATCAATTATTGCGTTTCTTTTTTCTTGCAACGACTCCAATGCAACAACCTTACTCAACTTCTTGCATAACATTTGAGTAATCTCTCCAAAATTTGCACCTATTTCTAACACACTTGAATTTTGTTTAAATGGATACCACTTTACAATATTTTCTCTTATCTCTGATAGAGCAAGTACTGTTTCTACATCATTATCATCTTCCAAAATATTTTTATAATCTTCTATTCTATTATTCTTAATATAATCACATATCTTAATATCCTTAGAAGTTATTTCTCTTTCTTTAACCTTCAAAACTACTCCCCCTATCTCTTTTATTGCACTGTAATTAAATAGTAACTAAATTAAACACGAGTTAAATTTTCAAAAACCCCCACACTATCAAGTCTCTCCCAAGAACACTCTAGTAATTCATCTTCATCCAAAAACTTCCTACCAAAATGACCACCATTACAAGTATTAGAAAAAACAGGACATTGCAACTGTAGCTTATCAATAATTCCCTTAGGAGACAAATCAAAATTACTATAAATAGCTTCAACAATTCTATCCACAGGAACACTAGAAGATCCTTTACAATCTACGAAAATAGAAATTGGTTGAACAACACCTATTGCATAAGACAACTGAATTAGGCATTCCTTAGTAATTCCAGAAGCAACAATATTTTTAGCTAAATATCTAGCCATATAAGCAGCAGACCTATCAACCTTGCTAGGATCTTTACCAGAAAAAGCACCTCCCCCATGAGGAGCATATCCTCCATAGGTATCAACAATAATCTTTCTACCTGTCAAACCCGCATCTCCTTCTGGACCACCAATTACAAATTTTCCAGTAGGATTTATTAAAACCTTAAAATCAGTATTTAAATCATATTTTTTTGCAACACATGACATAATATTATCAACAATAAAATTTTTAAATTCTTTTTCATTGTAATCTTCAGTATGTTGAATTGACATAAGCATAGTATCAATTTTAGTAGTTTCACCTTGAATATACTCCAATGTTACTTGTGATTTCATATCAGGCATAGCATACTTAAATTCTCCTGTTTGACGTAACTTTGTAGCTAATTTAACTAAATCATGTGCCATAGTAATTGCCAAAGGCATATATTCTGGTGTTTCACTATTTGCATATCCAAACATTATTCCTTGGTCACCAGCCCCACCAATATCCACACCTTGTGCTATATCTGGGGATTGTTTACTAATTAAATTTAATACTTTTGGTGTATAAGTGTAACCTATTTTTCTTATTGTATCTTTTACTATTTGTTCTACCTCTATTTTAGCATTTGTTGTTATTTCTCCTGCTAAAACTATATTGTCATCTTTGGCCAATGTTTCGCATGCTACTCTTGAATTTTTATCTTGTGCTAAGCATGCATCTAAAATACTATCTGAAATCATATCACATACATGGTCTGGATGACCTATTGATACTGCTTCTGATGTAAATAAATTTCTTATTTTTTCCATTTTACTACTTCCTTTTACTATTCATTCTTAAATTTCTTATTGGTTGAGTTATTTTCCACGACTTAGAGTTTATTATTTTTTGAAGTTCATCATTTAGTAAATCTTTTTCTTTTTTTATATTTTCCAAAAGTTCTTCTTTTTCAATTTCAGTA
>CARBKU010000330.1 GCA_948946035.1 uncultured Clostridia bacterium | reverse complement strand
TCTTTTGATTCCTAAAGAAGAAAAAACAAAAATAGGTAACCAAATTATGGGAGAATTAAATGATAACAAAATAATATCTTCTAATGCAAACAATACAAATGCAAAAATGGTATATATTGAACCAGGAAAAATAAGTAATTTTGATAAAGGCTATTATTATATTAAAGATGAAGAAAATAGAAGAAACATAAAATATTTTGATTATTCTGCAAAAAAAGAAATTTACTTGTGTAATAAGCCAAATTGTAAACATGATACAGAAGATTGCAGTTCATATTTAGATATGGCAGAAGCAAGTGATTTATTTGTATATAATAACCATTTATATTTAATATCAGGTACTGGTAGTAGTATAACAATAAGTGCCAACATTGGAGAAGATGGCACAAATACAATGCAAACAGGAGGTTCAACACCTATCATATATAGAATGAATTTAGATGGTACAAATAAAACAAAACTATTTGAATGTCCATCTGGAGTAGAACTTGCTTCAAGTTTCATATTTGAAGGAAATAATTTATATACATTCTTTTTAAAAAGCAAATCAATAGAAACTGCAAAATCTTCTTATACATCAATGGAAACAAACCGAGATTTAGTAAAGATAAATTTAGAAACAAAAAAATACGAAGAAATATTTGATAGTAAAAACAGAGGCATTATTCGGAATATATAATGGAAAAATAGTTTGGGAAGAAATTGTATATAAAGAAGATCCAGAAAAATTTTTAAACAATGATGATAAAGACTTAGAAAATTTAAGAAATTCTACTAAAAAAATAAAACTTTTTGATTTATATAACAAAACAGAAACCGAAATTTATCAAGATGTTAATAAAAATATTAATGATATACAATATGAAAATGGAAAAGTTTATTTTGTAGCAAATAAAGGACAAAAAATAGAGTATATTGATTTAGAAACAAAACAAAAACAAACATTATGCGATTTACCAAAAGGAGGAGTAAATTTAAATGGGATATATGATAATAAATTACAATACATCTATTATACAGGAAGTGAAGCAAAAATAGATAAAGCATATTATATAGACTTAGAAACAAAAGAAAGTAAAGAATTTAAACTACTTGATAAAAATAGATATTTAGTAGAAATATTAGCTAAAAACGAGGAATTTTACTTTGTAAGAACAGGAATTGAAATGGGAGGTGAATACACAACTTGGGCAGGTACAAAACAACAAGACATAGAAAAAGAAAACTATGGATTAATAAAGAAAGAAGATTATTGGAATTCAAAACCAGAATATATAAGTATGAAAAATACTTAAAAATATAAGGAGAGAACTATGTTAGAAGTGATTAATTTAAGCAAAAGCTATAATGAAAAAAAGGCACTTGATAATATAAATTTTAAACTAGAAAATGGATTAGTAGGGCTACTTCGGACCAAATGGAGCAGGAAAAAGTACATTAATGAATATTATAACAGACAACTTAAATGCAGATACAGGAAAAATACTATGGGATGGACAAGAAAGTAATGTATTAGGTGCAAAATATAGAGAAATATTAGGATATATGCCACAACAACAAGGATTATACAATGGCTTTACAGCAAAGAGATTTTTAAATTATATTGCAGTATTAAAGGATATTCCAAAAGAAGATATAGAAAATCAAATTGAAAAAGTAAGTAAAAGTGTCAATTTACAAGATGAACTTGGCAAAAAAATTGAAATGTATTCTGGAGGAATGAAACAAAGATTATTAATTGCAGCAACCATTATAGGAAATCCAAAACTACTTATCTTTGATGAACCAACAGCAGGACTAGATCCGAAAGAAAGAATTAGAGTGAAAAAATTAATGAGTGAACTTGCAAATGACAAAATAGTTATAATTGCGACACATATAGTTCCAGATATAGAAAACATTGCAAACGAAATTATTATTTTAAAAAATGGAATTTTAAGAGAAAAAAATACACCAGAAGAATTGATAAGGAAGTATGCTGAAAATGGCGACTTGGAAGATGTATATATGAATATTTTTGGG
>CARBKU010000329.1:1719-2030 GCA_948946035.1 uncultured Clostridia bacterium | reverse complement strand
TAACAAAGATAATTAAAAACGATATAAGATATATTCAAGAAAAAGAATATAGGGCCGAAATAAGTAGAGAACATCGTAAAATTGCAAAAAGAGACTGGATTAGAAACAAAAGACAAAGTGAATCTGATAAACAATTATATGAATTTGTTAAACAGCAACATATTGAAGCAAGTAAAGAATTATCTTATTCTTATGAAATGAGTAATTTAGCATTTAGAAAATGGAATTCAAGTGCTTATCATAGAAATAGTAAAGGTAATTTAGTTATAGATAGAAAGCTAAAAGTTGGATCAGATATTCCTAAATCAATA